>NZ_JAKUGE010000031.1:0-60741 GCF_022663795.1 Bacillus cereus group sp. BfR-BA-01349 | reverse complement strand
AACGCTGTTAATACTACCGCTCCACTTGCTGATCCTACGAAGTCACCTTTTGTTACTTGTAATACTTGCTCTTTCATATCATTTATCCTCCTTTTTTTCTTTTGTTACAAAGCTTCTATTATACTAATACGCTTGATAGAAATACGATTAACGCTGTTAATACTACCGCTCCACTTGCTGATCCTACGAAGTCACCTTTTGTTACTTGTAATACTTGCTCTTTCATATCATTTATCCTCCCTTTTTATAAGTTATCTATATGTAATTTCTAAGAAATGTTTATTTCATAGTTTTTATGTTAACGTTACATTAAATTTGATAACGTAACGTTTGTAACATTAATGTAACATAACTATTATTACGTTGCAATATAATTACGTAAAATTTATTACACTTTTTTTACGTTTTTTTATAACAACCCTCAAAAACCTTTATTTAATGCGTTTTTCACTAAGTTCACGTTTGTAACATCCGTGTAACATTACAGTCATAAAGTGAAATGTAGTCATATTCCTCTCTATTTTTGTTACAAATTGTTTATTTAGTGCCACTAAACCTATCTAATCTTTACTTACTTTTAATATGAGATAAAATACCGTCTTTCCAAGATAAGTTTATATGTTTCCTCTATATAACTATGTATAATAAAAACAAAGAGGTGGTCATTTTGAAATTAATCGCATTAGATATGGATGGTACACTACTATCATCTAATCTTGAAATCTCCAAAGAAAACCTACAAGCAATCCAAACTGCACAAGAAGCCGGTCATATTGTAATGATCTGTTCTGGTCGTGCGAAAGAGGATGCTTTAAAGCTATTGGAAGAATATAAATTATCTCTTCCAGTCGGAGCAAGCAATGGGGCTATTGTTTATGTGGATGGAAAAGTAATTAACTCGCGTTGTATACAAAACGACAAAGTATACAAACTTGCAAAATTACTAGAATCTGAAGGTTTCCCATATAAGCTATATACGAATAAAGGAGTTTATTCTCCATATACATGGCAAGATCAAGTGATGCAAGCATTCGAAGAAAATAAGCATGCGCTTGATGTTACATTAGAGGAACTTGAACGAATTACAGAAAAGCAAAAGAAATCGAACCTAATTACTGATTTCAAAAAAATAGAAGATGTTGTGAATAACCAAGAACTAGAAATATCTAAATTCTTCATTTTAACGTTTAATGCAGCGCATCGCGCACAGCTATTAAGTATATTACAAGAAGATGCTGATATTATGGTTACAGCATCGGCTCCTACTAACTTAGAAATTATGGATAGGAATGGACATAAAGGAAACGGGATACAGCAGATGGCAGCTCATTTTAATATCCCTATTGAAGATACAGTTGCTATTGGTGATAATTTTAATGATGTACCAATGTTAGAAGTAGCAGGCTTATCTGTTGCAATGGGCAACGCTGAAGAAGATGTAAAAAAGCTATGTGATGTTGTAACACTAACAAACAATGAACATGGTGTTGCTCACGCAATCGAGCAATTTGTATTGAAACAAGCTTCATCTAGTATATAAAAAAAGGACTCTTTCAATCTCTGAAAGAGTCCCTTTTTTATACGTGATGACAAGCAACAAAATGCTCTGCACCAACATTACGGAATTCTGGTACTGTTTTTTTACAAACATCCGTTGCAAATGGGCAACGTGTATGAAAACGACAGCCCGAAGGTGGATTTGCTGGACTTGGAATATCCCCTTCTAGTATAATTCGCTCTCGCTTCACTGTTGGATCTGGTATTGGAACAGCTGATAACAATGCTTTCGTATAAGGATGTAGCGGATTGGTAAATAACTCATCACGCGGTGCTGTCTCCACAATCGTACCTAAATACATAATTCCGATTTTCGTACATAAATGTTCTACTACACTTAAATCATGCGAAATAAATAAATAAGATAATCCCTTTTTCTCCTGTAACTCACTAAATAAATTAATAATTTGTGCTTGGATAGATACATCTAGTGCCGCCACAGGTTCATCAGCTACAATGAATTCTGGATTTAATACCATAGCTCTTGCGATTACGATACGCTGACGTTGTCCACCAGAAAACTCATGGGGATACCGGTCAATATGATAAGGAGCTAATCCACATAACTCCAATACTTCAATTACCTTTTCACGAACATTTTCTTTCGTCGCTAATCCGTGGGCCAACATTGGCTCTCCAAGCGCTTCTCCAATTCTCATTCTCGGATTTAATGAACTAAATGGATCTTGGAAAACGAGCTGCATATTAGGGCGATGTTTTCTTAATTCATCCTTGGATAAAGAATGAACATCTTTCCCTTTAAACTTCACTTCTCCCTCCGTTTTTTGAACGAGGCGTAAAATTGTTTTTCCTATTGTTGTTTTTCCGCTCCCTGATTCGCCAACGAGACCAAACACTTCACCTTTATTAATAGTAAAACTTACTCCATCAACTGCTTTTACATGCCCAATTGTTCTACTAAATACGCCACCCTTGATTGGAAAATATGTCTTTAGGTTTTTTACCTCTAATAATGGTTCACTCATTGTTCCGCACGCTCCTCATATAACCAGCAAGCTACTTTATGATTTTCATCATTTACATTTAGATTTGGAGCTTCTTTTTCACATATTTCCATACAATGCTCACAACGCCCACTAAAGTAGCAAAACTCACCTAAACCAACTAAATTCGGAACTTGCCCTGGAATAGAATATAGTTTATCTATTCGTTTTCCCATTACTGGTTTTGATTTCAATAATCCTTTCGTATAAGGATGTTTTGGATTTTGGAATATCTCTAGTACTGGAGCTTCTTCAATAACTTTCCCGCCATACATAACGACAACATAATCAGCCATTTCCGCTACGACACCTAAGTCATGTGTAATTAATAAAATCGACGTTTTAAATTCTTCTTTCACTTGTCTTAGTAGATCCAATATTTGAGCCTGAATGGTAACATCAAGAGCTGTTGTTGGTTCATCCGCAATTAATAACTTAGGATTACAACTAAGTGCAACAGCAATCATAATACGTTGTAACATCCCGCCGCTCAGTTCATGCGGATAAGAATGGGCGATTTCATCAGCGCGGGCTATGCCAACTTTACGAATTAACTCAATTGCCTTCTTATATGCTTCATTTTTACTAAGTAATTCATGCTCCCTTAACGTTTCTACAATTTGCTCTCCTACAGTGAAGACGGGGTTTAGCGATGTCATTGGTTCTTGGAAAATCATTGCAATATCATTACCTCGTAAACTACGAAGTTCTTTCTCTTTCATTCCTAAAAGACTTTTTCCTTCATATAAAATGTCTCCACCCACTACACTGCCTGATTCAGCAATAAGCCCCATAATAGATAAAGCTGTTACACTCTTCCCGCAACCTGATTCTCCTACTACACAAACTGTTTCCCCTTCTCGAACCGCAAAGCTAACATGGTTCACAGCCTTTACTGTCCCCTCGTCAGTTTGAAAATGTGTTTGTAAGTCTTTCAGCTCTACTACCGCTTTACTCATATCTTCTCACCTACCGTCTCATCTTTGGATCTAACGCATCACGAAGTGCATCACCAAGTAAATTAATTGATACAACTGTTATAAAGATTGCAAAACCGGGCGGAATCCATAACCATGGACGCTTTTGGAAATCGATTAATGAGTTAGCTGCGCTAATCATGTTCCCCCATGATGGTGTAGGTGGAACGACTCCGAGGCCTAAGTAACTTAGTGCGGATTCTCCCAAAATAGAACCTGCAACACCTAATGTGGATACAACAATTAAAATGGGTAAAACATTAGGTATTAAGTGATATATAATTTTCCGGTAATCTTTTATTCCTAACACATCCGCAGCTTGCATAAATGCTTGCTCCCTAAGTGATAAAATTTGCCCTCTTACAAGGCGTGCAAGCCCTGGCCAACCTACTAGACTTAAAATAATCATAATGACATACAAACGATAATCAGACGGTACTTTCCACTCTGATAAAATCGCACCCATTATAATAAGTAACGGTAATCCTGGCATTGACATTAAAATATCTGCAAGCCGCATAATAATATTGTCCACAATCCCACGATAAAAACCTGCAATCGCTCCTAATAAAGCTCCAAGTATAACCGATAAAACCATTGAAGCTAAACCAATGGTTAATGAAATACGTCCCGCTTGCATAAGCCTTGTTAAAATATCTCTTCCTAATTGATCTGTACCAAGCCAATGAGAAACACTAGGTGGTTTGTTAATGAGCGCAACTTGTATTTTCCCTGATGCATATGGAGAAAAGAACGGACCGATAAAACAAAATAAAAACATAAAAATTAATGCATAAAACCCTACAAGTGCCATCTTATTTTTCTTTATCTTTTTAAAAGCTTGTCGCCATGGTGATGATTCGCTTCTGCTCTTTTTTTCTTTTTTTTCTGTAATTACTGTAACAGTCTCCATTTCTTTCCCCCCTTACTTCAACCGAATTCTTGGATCAACAACTGCATATACGATATCTGCTAAAAAGTTTGAAACGATTGTTAAACAAGAAAGAAACATCGTAAATGCCATCAATACTGTATAGTCACGGAAATTTAATGCTTCTAATTGAATATTACCAATCCCTGGCCAGTTAAAAATTTGTTCAATAATAATTGCCCCAGAAAACAATCCCGGTAATTCAAATGCTAATAACGTAATTGCTGGTAATATTGCATTTTTTAATGCATGCTTATAAATAACCGTCTTCTCCTTCAAACCTTTCGCTCTTGCTGTTCGTATGTAATCTTGTCTTACAACCTCTAACATACTTGTTCTAAAATACCGAGTTAGCGAGCCGACCCCAAGAAGTGTCAAAATAAATACTGGTAAAATCATATGTTTTGCAACTTCTATCACGTAAGCAAATCCTGTTGAATTACTGCCAACATCAATCATTCCACCTATCGGTAATAACTTAAAGTCAACCGCAAACACCTTAATTAAAAACAAGCCGATAAAGAATGAAGGGAATGACATTGCTGCAAAAACACTGATTGTTACAAGTTTATCGAATAAAGAATGTTGTTTCGTCGCCGAGAATACACCGATAATAAGTGCAATTAGCCAAATAAAAAACAATGCAATAATTGCTACACTAAAAGAATTCCAAATAAATTTATTTAATAATGACGTTACAGGCTCTTGATATTGAAGCGAGAAGCCAAAGTCCCCTTGCAATGCATTACCTAACCAATGAAAATAACGCTCAACAATCGGTTTGTTCAACCCATATAATTCCCTCAGTTCAGCTGCTCTTTCCGGTGTAATTTTCGGGTTTGAATCAATATAATCCCCAGGAAGAAGTGCGAACAGGACGAAGATAATAATTGATGTACCAAGCAGTGTAGGAATCATTTGTAACAACCTACGAACAATATATGTTTTCACCCTTTTTCTCTCCAATCTTATGCTTAAAATAGAAGAACATTTTTTCAAAGCGGCACATTACTAACCGAATGAAAAAATGTCTTCTACTTATACATTCTTATCGTTATTTTTCAAATGATAATACCGGTAAGTTTGCACTAATACTGTTGTACTTTTCAGGATCAATTCCTTTTATATTCCCGTTATAACCAGTAATTGTTCTACGGTAGTTTAATAGAATTACTGGTGGATCATCACTTAATTCTTTATACAATTCTTTATAAATAGGTTTACGCTTTTCGATATCTACAGTTTCAATACCTTTTTGAATTAGCTCATCTACTTTTGCATTCTTATAACCAAGACTAGTTTCATTTGCAGTAGACAAATATTCACCAGCTGTTTCACTCGGGTCACTTGTAATCGGTGTCGAAACAGAAGCTAAATCATAATCTCCTTTGTTTACCTTAGAAAGCATCGTATTAAAGTCCATAAATTCAGGATTAAACTCTACACCTATTTCTTTATAATTCTCTTTCGCAATCGGAATTAATAAATCACTATCTTTAGCCGAACTTGGACCGAAATAAGAAAGTTTTAATTTTTGACCATCTTTTTCACGAATTCCATCCGAACCAACTTTCCACCCTGCTTCATCTAATAATTTTTTCGCTTTTTCTTTATCGTATTCGTATTTATTAACTCCTTCTTCCGTATAAGCCCAAGAAGTTGGATGAATTGGTACATTGGCTACTGTACCGTATCCTTTTAACGCTGTATCAACATATTTTTTGCGGTCTAATCCGTAAATAAGTGCTTGGCGAACCTTTTTATCCTTTAAGTAAGGCTTATTATTATTCATATAAATATAACTAAATGACGGCGCTGTTTCGATTTGGATATTTGCGAATTCTAAAGCCTTAGCCTGTTCAAGAACCTCATCACCGGTACCTAAGCCAGTATGGTCAACTTCTCCTGTTTGGAATAACTGAAGCTTCGTATCACCAGAAGTAATTTTATAAATAAAGTTTTGAATTTTTGGTTTACCCGCATAATAATTTTCGTTTGCTACAAAACGAACTTCTTGACCTGGAATATACTTTTCAAATTTATATAGACCCGCAGCTAATGGCTTTCCATATAAATCTTTTAAGTAATCTAAGCTTGTATTTTGCTTATAATCTTTTCCATAATAAGCTTTTGATAGTACTGTACCTCCTAAAACAAATATAGCTTGTGAATTCACTTTTTCAGTTGTAATTTTAATTGTTTGTTAATCAACAACTTGAATACCTTCAATTGAAGTTGCTTTTCCTTCTTTATATTCTTTACCACCTTTAACGGCATATTGAGAGATATCTACTTCACCTTCATATGCCTTATCATGTAAAAGCGTCAATGTGAAAGCTACATCATCCGCCGTTAATGGCGATCCATCACTAAATTTCAAATCTTTACGTAAATGGAATGTATATGTTAACTGATCAGAAGAAACGTCCCACTTCTCAGCTAATTCTGGAATTGGTTTCCCTTGTTTATCGGTTGATACGAGAGATGCAAAAATAACTGAAGTTACGTTTCCATCCCAACCATTTTGTTGAAAGTATGGTAAAAATACGCCGCCTGGCTTACTAATACCAACTACTAACGTATCTTTTCTATTCTTCGCTTTGTCTGGCACTTTCGTTTTATCTGTCGCAGCAATCTTTTCAATTTTCACACTTTTTAAATCCTGCTGTTTAACCGGCTCTGTAGAAGCCGCATCCTCCTGTCCCCCACAAGCAGATAACACAAGCGAACTACTCAGTAATACCGAAAATACACCAGCCCATTTTTTGTCTTTTTCTTCATTGTCCCCACCCTAACTTTTCTTTTTTTAATAATTAAACCTTATGAACTGCTTGCCTTATGTATGCCTCCCACAGCAACATTTTATAGCCAATCGGAAAAGTCGGTTTTAATCGTAAAAAAATAGATGTTTTTGAGGGGTAACAATCTTATTCCGACCTTTCCGGTAGACTTTATGGTTATTAGCTTATATCTTCAGTTATATTTTGTCAATTCTTTCTAAATAAATATTTCAAGAATTTTTTTAAAATTATTATTCTATCTTTAATTTAGGTAAACTTAATAAAACTCCGTTATAGTCACCTTCTTATAATCCTTGAATTCGTGCATGATGTGTAGACACCATTTTGCTATTATTCAAGAAGATTACAGGCGGGGCTTCGCTTAACTCTTGATATAATTTTTTATAAATTTCCTTTCGCTTTTCAATATCCAACGTTTCTAATGCTTGCTTAGCTAATTCATCTACTTTCTGATTATAATATCCATCATAATTTCGTTTACTTGTTGAAATAAACTCTTCAATCGCTCTCTTTTATTTCTTATAAAAAAATTAAAAATTCACTTCTATTCGTTCAGCATGAAACATAGAATACTAATAACCAATTACCAAAAAGGGGGCGAAAATATGGACAACCTATTCCAATACGTCCTGCACTACGTATTATTAACAATTATGATAGTCGGAGCGCTATTACTATTCCCGTTCTTCCCAAAGTTCGTCCTCTTTTTAGCTTTTTTTATCATGCTCGGGATCGCTATTATAATTTCAACGAGAGAAGATGCCACGCAAAAAGAGAGCAGAGTTCAGCGCGTAAAGCTGTAACTTTGCTCTCTTTTTGTTTTCATTCACTAGTCTCTGTTACACATATTTATCCCGCTATTTGCCGTGCAGTAAGACCCCCACCTCAAAATTCAGCGAAAGCAAAAGAAGTTAGGTCAGGGTCGGGGTGCCCGTAAAAGCCCTCACTTTATCTCTCGGGAAATAATTAGCCTTTGTTTTTGTAATTACTCCTATCGAAAAACCACTAATGACATTTATTTTTCACCTTATCATTTTCATATGTTTCACAAACTATGCAAATTGAGGAAAATGGATTTATCTAAGTTACTGTTTCACGTGAAACACATCGCTTCATTTAACCTTTAAAGTAAAATATCATTATGAAGAAAGCCACTTCCTCCAGCAAAACTGAAAGGAAGTGGCTTTCTACTCATTACTCCACAATATTCTCTAATTCATTATATAAATCTGCTCGTAACAACTCTTTCTTCGTTTTTTCCTCATATAATTTTTCAAGTTTTTCAACATTAGCTACATGTTCCATTCCACATTCTATTGCATATATATCTTCTTCTACATGCATTAACTCATTTTCAATCTCTTCAAGATTCCTAGCTTCTTTCTCTTTTACAGGAACCGTTTCAACACTTTTTCTCCCTTGGCGTTTCTGCTTTATTACTTGCTTCTCAAGCTTTTCCTCCCACTTTTGACGAGCCCATGCATAATTTCCTGCAAACTCAAATAATTTGCATCTATCAATCCAGTACGTCTTTTCAAATAACTTATTTAAAAAATATCGATCGTGTGAAACAGCTAAAATCGTCCCGTTATATTGCTCAAGGGCTTCCTCTAAAACTTCCCTTGATTCAATATCAAGATGGTTTGTCGGCTCATCTAAAATTAGAAAATTGATGTCTTGATACATAAGTTGCGCAAGTCTTAATCTCATTTTTTCTCCACCGCTCAGTTGTGTTACTTTCTTAAACACCGATGGACCATAAAATAAAAACTTAGCTAATATATGTCTTGCTTCTCCTTCTGTTACAGCCACATACTCTCTAAACGCTTCCAATACATTACTCTTCACATTTCCATACGTATGCTGTGATAAATAACCAATTTTGACACTACTACCAATGCGAATTTCACCAACGTCTGGATTTATTTCTTCTAATAGTAGTTTTAATAATGTAGTCTTTCCTGTACCATTACGACCAACGATAGCAGCACGCTCTTGAAAACGAACATGTAAATTCGCTTGTTCAAATAAAGGTCGGCCAGCAAAACCTTTACTCACTTCTTTCATTACAACAACATCTTTTCCGCTTCTCTCTTGCCCTTCAAACTGAAGACCCATCTGTTTTCTTTCTAAAATCGGCCTCTTTAATTTCTCTATACGCTCTAACGCACGTTCCATATTCCTCGCTCTTTTATGCAATCCTTCATTCGGAGGATTCGCTTGATTTGCCCATTCACGTAGGCGCTTAATTGCTTCTTTCATTTTCTTTATTTTCTTTTGCTGCTCTTGATAAGCTTGAAACTCTTGAAGTAACCTTTCTTCCTTCTCCTCAACGAACTGAGAATAATTCGTATGGTACACGTGAATCTCTCCATCTTCCAAATCCAAAATTTTCTTTACAACTTCATCAAGGAAATAGCGATCGTGTGAAATAACCATAACTGTTCCAGTATATTCTTTTAAAAACTTCTCTAACCATTCAACTGCAAACAAATCTAAATGATTTGTTGGTTCATCTAATAGAAGTAAATCTGGTTTCTGCAATAGCATATATGCAAGGCTTATTTTCGTCTGTTCTCCTCCACTTAATTCCGTAAATACTCTTGGAAATAAGTTTGTGACTTGTAAGCCATTTGCTACCTTCATTATATTTGCCTCTATTTCATAACCACCGAGAAATGCAAATTTTTCTTGAATTACTCCGTACCTCTCCATTAGCTTTTGCAAAGCAGATTGTTCCTGCTCCTCCGCCATATTTTTTTCTAGAGCATGCATTTCTTTTTCTAATTCCTTTTCTACTTTAAAAGCGGAACTCAATACATCATATACAGTCATGGCCTCATCAAACTTCGGAATTTGTGCGACATGACCAATACGTGTACCTTTCTTCATATGAATGGCTCCTGCATCCAAACTCTCCATTCCCGTTAGAAGCCCAAAGATTGTTGTCTTCCCACTACCGTTACGACCAACTAACCCAACACGTTCACCATTCTTTATTTCAAGCGATATATTTTCAAATATGATGTTTCCACCAAAAGATTTCGTTACATTATTTACACTACAAATAGTCATTTTCCGTACTCCTTTCAATATAAAAAACCATGAGAAAGAAACATTCCCCATGGTTTTCGGCATAGAAAAAGGAAGCCAAATAGCTCCCTTTTCACACGTTTATTAAAAATGGGTGAAGAGATTTCTATCGTTCAATAGTCACTATGCAATTGTTAAAAAAGGGCATACGTATCCCGTTAACAACTACATCATGAAAAATCGCACGACAAAAATAGATAAAATCTAAAAATTTGGCACGCGCAGCTAAAGAACGTTTCATCTCATGCACCCCTTTCGTACGGAATTTAATACTTACTTCTTTATTATACTTTCCAATTTCATGTTTGAATAGTCATTTTTCTGAAAATAATGAAGATAGACTAAACATTTCAATAAGTGACATCAAATCTTACAAAACTGTTATGTTCACGTAATGGAAAGCGATAGTACGAAAAGATGCCTCCCTATACAATAAAGATGTAAAACAAGAGAGACAAACACAAGGAGGAAACAAACATGATGAAAGAAATCGTAAAAGCAATCTTTGAGGTATTAGTGAACGGACAAGCAGTTGTAAAAGAATTAAATGAACTATAAAAAGGAGTGAAGAAATATGATGAACATGGTGAAAATGATTTTACACGCTTTAGTCGATGCAAAAGCAGTTAGCCAAGAATTAAACCAACAATAAAAAGGGGTATATGAATATGAAGAAAGCCATTATTATAATTGCAAGCACAGCAATTACTTTATACACAATAAAAAATAGAAAAAAGAAAAATAATGAAAATGTTCTATATTATCCATACACACTATTAGAGAAAAAATAAAAGACAAGGTACCCTATCGTAATGAGGATATCTTGTCTTTTATTTTTTCCATATTGTCTTTAGAGGATTTCCTTCTCCTTTTCCCGAATGTATTAAGCGGGATTTTTACACATATTTTAAAGGGGCATATATACAAATGGATACACAACAACTATATTTTTTAAACGATATCGGTAAACAAAAACCAGAAAGTATTCGGAATAGAAGCGCTGCATGTCCATTTTGCGATAAAGAACATTTAACGGATATTTTAGCAACTGATGGTTCTATTATTTGGTTAAAAAATAAATTTCCTACATTACAAGATACATTTCAAACGGTGCTGATTGAAACGGATAATTGCGAAAATCATATCGCAACATATACAGAAGAACATATGCGAAAATTAATGCAATTTTCTATTCAACATTAGTTACACTTACAGAAGAACGAAGAATTTGCATCTGTAATTTTATACAAAAATCACGGTCCATTTTCAGGTGGAAGTTTGCATCATGCACACATGCAAATTATCGGAATGAAATATGTAAATTATCTTGAAAATATTGAAGAAGAAAATTTCCAAGGGGTAATTGTTCAAAAAAATGAACGCATTGAGCTTAATATTTCAGAGCATCCCATTATTGGCTTCACTGAATTCAATATAATCATTGATAATATTTCATATATAGATGAAATGGCAAATTACATTCAGCAAACTGTACGTTACATACTGATAGATTTCCATAAAGGATGCAGTAGTTATAACTTATTCTTCTATTACTTAAATGGAAAAATCATTTGTAAAGTTGTACCTAGATTTGTCGTTTCACCATTGTATGTAGGATATAAAATACCGCAAGTTTCTACAAAACTAGAAGAGGTGAAAATACAACTCACGCAGTATTTCACGAAAGAAAAGGATGAAATTATTCATAAAAAAACAGAGTAGGTATAGAAAACCTACTCTTTAATTACACCTTTATTTCGATAGTACACATCTTCTAGTCCGATGTTATACTTCATGTTATTATCCGTCCACTCTGGCCCTAAATTCCCTGGCCATCCAGATGTATTCGCTATATATTTCAGTAATGCAAAATCAGTCAAACCTTTTTGCACCCCACGCTTATATCCTTTCATTAAATGCGGCATTGCAATTTGCGCATTTGTACGTGGATCTTTCAGCTCATCATCAGTTAAATGTTCTGGTGCAAGCCCGCCGCCGCGGTGTAGTTGAAACAATCCAAATGAAGTTCCATTATCTCCAACACTTCTTGGATTTAATCGACTTTCATGCTCGGCAATTGCAAGAGGTATCCATTCCGGAAGATTTACTTTCTTCGCTTCCTCTATAATGATTTGTTTCATCTGTTTTGCTTCTTCTGAATCAACATAGCTTGTTCCATTCACTAGCTTATCCATTCCTTCAGACTTTCCTTGGAAATATAAATATACTCCAAGAACAACTAAAAATCCTACAAAGAATTTCTTCACTACCTCTACCTCTTTCTCCGCTGAAATTTGTCCCCTTTCAGCCTTCTTCCCTTTACAATTACCCAAATTTCATCATTCTCTTACTCTTTTATCATAGCAAATAACTATACGTATTATCATCATGCTTTAGACCGATTTTGTGAAAAAACAGCTGGTAAATACGTGCAAAAATGTAACTTTCATAGACTATAACGCATTTTTTGTATATAATTGTAAATTGAATTCTAAATATAAACTAGGAGAATAATAATATGAAAAAATGGTTGCTACTCTTATTTAGTTTACTACTATTAATTCCTGTCCCTATTTCCGCACAAAAAAACGCAAATCCAAAAGCCCTTATTTTATACAGTTCGAACGATGATCAAATTACAAGTGATACCCAAATACTTAATACACAAGTAGGACATTTTACTAATAACATAACAATAAAAAACATAAAACAGTTAGCTGAAATAACTGATAAATCTTCATATACACATATTATTTACTTAGGTGAAAAACAAGAAGAACTTTCTACTGAAACAAAAGAATTTCTAGAAAGTTTCTCAGGGCCACTACTATTTTTAGGTCAAAATATAGAACAATTATCCAATCGTTTTTCGTTTATCACACTTAAAAATGAAGATATAAACTCTGATACAATTGAATATCCAACACGTAAAATAAAGAATACATTAGAGGAAGAACGATCAATTAAACATCTTGATACAACTGGAACAATTCTTGCCCACGCTTTAAAAGGGAAGAATCCTTATCCATTAATTGTGCAACAAAATAATTCTTATTACGTTGCAACGCCAAATCTCTTTGACTGGATGTCTCATTACATCGGTGAAGTGTTATTTTCTTACTTCGGACAAAAGCCAACGAACAATAAGGTAGAAGCTTATTTACGTCTTGAGGACGTCCATCCAGCCGCAGATATAAATCAATTAAAAGAAATTGCTACATTACTAAAAGAGAAAAAGATTCCTTACATGATCACTGTTATTCCTGTATATACAGATCCAGAGACAGGAAAACCACTACATTTAAAAGATAAACCCGAACTAGTCGATCTTTTACGCTCTATGCAAGATGAGGGTGCAGCAATTATTATGCACGGTTATACGCACCAATTTTATGATAGTGAAACTGGGGAAGGTTTTGAATTTTGGGACGTAAAGTCAGATCAACCAATTCGCCAACCGAAACATGAAAAACCAAAAACAAAAGATGCCTTTCCTAATATAGAAGCATATAATGCATACGTAAAAAAAGGGGAAGAATTTGAAGAAAAATATACAACTGAGCATATTGAAAAAGGCATTCAAGAACTTGTAGATGCTAAACTATATCCCGTCGCATTTGAAGCACCCCATTACACGATGTCTCAAAAAGGGTATGAAATATTATCAAGATACTTTTCAACTTATGTAGGACAACTACAGTTAAGTGATATAACTTGGAAATCCATGCACTCTCCAGCATATAGAAGTACACCATCATTTCTACATGGAATGAAATTAATGCCTGAAACAGTCGGTTTTATTGAAGAAGACAAGCCACAAGCTATCGCTAAAATGAAAGCAAATGCTTTATCTGTTGCTAAATTATCCGATGGGATTATTGGGGCATTTTATCATCCTTACTTAGGTGTGAAACCATTAAAAGAAGTATTAAAGGATCTAGAAAGTATTCCAAATATAGAATGGATTGATTTACAAAAGGAAAAAAATGAAGTAAAAATGAAAGATATTCATATTACGACGAATAAAGACGGCATTCACGTTGAAAAACCAACCAGTGCGAATGACATAATTGATTATATAAAGCAATATGGCTTCTTCCTTATACTGGGGTTCGTTATCATTGTCTTTCTTTTATTATTAAAACGTGCTAAAAAATTAGAATCCTAATAAAAAACCACCGAGCGGAACGCTTGGTGGTTTTTTTCATATATCAAACCGTGGCATTTTATTAAATAAATTCAACTTTTACTTTTTCCGTTACATTATGAAAATTATAATTCTCCTATCCTTTCAAATAAAATCGAATGGTATTTTCATATATTGTTTCTGCAACCTGATCAACAGATATGTTTTTTATAACACTAATTTCCTTTAATACATCTCGAATCATTCTCGGGTGCGTCATAACATCGTCTTGAAATTCCCACGGTCCATCTGTTTCTACCATCATATATTCAAGCGGATAATACGAAACAATTTTTCTAATCTTCTCCTTATGTAAAACATCCGGTGTAATCGAAATATAATAACCATTCTTCATCATCCGTTTCATTGTTTCATCACTTCCTTTAAACCAATGGAAATGTGCACGTGAAACTTTATATTTCTCTAGCAAATCACATACAGTGTCAGCATCTTCATAAACTGCGTGTAATATAATCGGCAAATTATACTTACTAGCTAGTTCTATAAATTTTTTTAATACAGCTATGTATGAATCTACAGCAATGCTTTCATCTTCTTTCCTCAAATAATAGGGCAAACCTACTTCACCAATCGCAACAATTTCCTCTGCGTTCTGTTCAATAAGTTTATAAATCTGTTCACACTCTTCTTTATGAATCTGTTGCTCTGGATGAAACCCTATCGCTGGATATATAAAGGGATACTTCTTCGCTAAAGATAACGTTTCCTTACAAGATTGATAATTCATAGATACAGCAATAAGCCCCTTTATTTCATTACTATTTTCCACCTCTTTCAGTAATCTGTTCTTCTCTTCATCCTTATATTGATCAACATGTATATGACTATCAATCCATTTCATCTTTATGCCCCCATAAAAAAAACAAGAAAGGACTTCCTTTCTTGTTTTATCATCTATATTATTTAACAATTAAGTTTGTTATGATATCAAATAATCCAATACACACTACGGCAACAGTAAAGTAGCTACAGAAATCTTTAATTGGTAACTTCACTACTTCTTCTTTACGCATCCCATTTTTCTCCCTTCTTACTAGATCCCTAATTATTTTTCTATCTGTATCTATTATGCAAAAAATATGACAAATTTACTATCGAATTAACTTACGTAAACCTTACAATGTTGTAAGGTTTAAAAAAGGATCCTCATCTTTATTCAGATGAGGATTATTAAAAATTAGTTGGTTTTTCATTCTTCATTACAAACAGAAAGTAATACATTAAGACTTTCTAGTTACACTATATGAAAATTACTATCTTTTAACTATCGAATTACATTACAGAAGGCTTACATGTTTGTAAGTTATGTGTAATGTAATTCGATAGTTCCCCTTACTTATATTTCGTACAATAAAGTTAGAAAGTAAGCCAAATAAGAAGAACAATCACATAACCAAATTGCATTGCTAGTAGCTACTCTTCTTATACCTTTCACCCATGCTACTACAATGTACCCCCTTCCCCTTTATATAATAAAAAAGCCTTAGTCTATATGGACTAAGGCTTTTTTGCCAACCTTTAAAATACCCTTACCTAGTATTTTTATTTTCGACAAAAAATAGCTAGGGGTATATTTTACTATCTCATCGTTAAAAGTTTACTCTTCGCATTTATAGGAATATTTGCAACCTCAATCTCTTCAATCGATTCACCGTAACGTCCTTTTGCATACACCTTTAATGCTTCATCTCTCTTTAACATATGCTTAACCGTTTTCTTTATTTTCTGCTCTCTACCACGTTCATCGAATGCAATAAATTCATATTCATACCACTCATCACCAATATGCTGACCAATTGTATTCACAACCGTATAGTATTCTTTCGTCTTATAAAATGGATTATATTTATCGATAACCGGTCCAAGTTTCGTAGGTAGTAACATTACTACTATCACTATCATCGCTATTATAGTAGTGATCATTTTTTTCTTCATAATAAACATTCCTCCTCTGCAGGATATATATACATCCATTTTAAAAAGGGGGAATAAAATCTACTATTGAATCTCATTACATTACACTTACATTTTTGTAATAATTAAAAAAGGTGAACGAATTTACTCGTTCACCTTTTAGCTTGCTTTAAAGCCACCGCCAAGTACATCACGTACATCATGTATAACAACGAAAGCATCTTCATCTACCCGGCTAATAACTTGTTTTAACTTAACAAGCTCTTGTTTATTAATAACAACATATAAAACTTCTTTATTTTTACCAGTATATCCGCCGCGCCCTTCTAATACAGTAACACCGCGTGTCATATTTTTCGTAATAGCTTCACGAATTAAATCTGGTTGATTCGAAATAATCGTAACAGCCGTTTTTGTATCCATTCCTTCTACAATGAAATCAATCACCTTCGCTCCGATGAACACAGCTACAAGTGTATACATTGCCTTTTCTTGCCCTATTATAAATACAGAACCAGCAATTACAACAATATCAATAATTAGTACGCCTTTACCTACGCTCCAACCTAAATATTGATTTGCTAACCGAGCTAAGATTGCTGATCCTCCCGATGTACCTCCGGCTTTGAACATACAGCCTAATCCAATACCCACAAATAAACCAGCAAATAAAGCTGCTAATAATGTATCACTATTTACATGATACTCAATATGTTCTGTAACGTATAAAAACAAAGATGTTTCTACAATCCCTAAAATTGTATAAATCATTGTTTTCTTATCAAAAAATTTATAACCAACAGCTAGTAAAATTGCATTTATGGCAAAGTTCACAATTCCTGGTGACCAATCAAATAAGTAGTACGTAACAACCGTTAAACCAATAATTCCACCTTCCGATAAACGGTTTGGAATTGCAAAGTAATTAATACCAATTGCGAATAATAATGAACCAATTGTAATTAGTGTTATTTCCTTTATACGTTGATTAACCATAGTTCATCCCCTCCCCCCATTTGACATTGTATCACTATCTCCTAGAGGTTTAGAAGTGGTTTTTATTCCGCATTTCCCCTCTTAAAAATTGAAATATTATGTTTAAACAGAGGGTTGATTAATTATTCATATTTGCTCTAACTGCACGGACAAATTGCTCCACATTCCCTTTCTGAATATACTTAGCGCGAATGGTTTCATGATTACAAGTAAACTCAAAGTACGGATGAAAATCTATGCTATCTATATGCAAATATGAGTACTCTTTAAATGTTGAAGGATAGTACGGAAATTCCCCGTAAAAAAGGAGACGTCTAGTAGTGGCAACAAAAACCCCATGTTGATACGATAATATAAAATTATCCTTCTCAAATATCCCTACCACAAAAACCAAAATCTTTTCATCATCATCTACATACTTTTTCATACTCGATAAAAGTTCATTCATGCATATTCCTCCAAATTCTATTCACTGCTTTAACACTTGAAAAGAATCCATGGATATTACAGACCGGTTTAACTCCTTTATAAAGTATGAAACGCGTTTCCTGTCAAAGATATTTCAAAAAAATAATCCGTTATGCGATTATACACATAACGGATTAAAATTAAACCGTAGAGCGTTCCACAAGTTCGTATGGAATTTCCAGCTTTTCTTGTTCAGAACTCTCGTCATTCACTTTTCTATGCAACATTTCAAAAGCAGTTTTCCCTATCTCCTTTAAATTTTGATCAATAGTTGTCAATTGTAACACTTGCGAGATAGGTTGATTATCAAAGCCAATAATCGCTAAATCCTCAGGAACTTGAATCCCTAATTTTTCAACCTCTGTCATAACCCCAATCGCAACTTCATCACCTGCTACTATTAATGCTTCAGGAAGATCCTGCATCTCTTTTAACTTATGAGCCACTTTTACACCATCTTCTAGTGTAAAACATTCTGTAAAAATCCATTCTTCATTAACCTCTTCGTCTATAGATTGCAATTGCTGTTTATAAACATCAAAACGCTTTTGACTACTCGGTCCTAATTTTCTTCCCGTACAATAACCAATTTTTTTATAACCTTTCTCAATCAAATAATCCATTCCTAATTGAAAGGCCGCTGAATGATTCGTATATACACTTGAGATGTTTGAAATATCATTGTCTTCACAAGCAATTATTGTGCCGTAAGAAGCATACGGTTCTATCGTTTCCCAATCATTTGCACGGGAACAAATAATAAGACCATCCAATTGTTTTGTTTTTAACATATGTAAACTTTTCATTTCTTCTTTTTTATTATAATTCGTTTGGCAAAGTAACACTCTGTAATTATGAGTTAACGCAATCTCCATCATTCCGCTCACCATCGCATCAAAACACGGATGATTAATATACGGTAAAATCACACCAACAATATTCGTCTTTCCTTTTGATAAATGAACAGCATTTGCGTTTTGCGAGTAATTCAATTTCTCAACTATCTCTATAACCGCTTTTCTTTTTTCTTCACTTACATATGGGTGATCATTCAACACTCTCGAAACAGTCGTAACTGAAACTCCCGCCATCTTTGCGATATCTTTAATATTAGCCATACACTCACCTCTATCTTTAAGTTAATGAATCTCATGAACATATGTCAAATCTTCTTATCATTACACCTTCATTCATTTCTCTTACAAAAGTGTAATTTTTTTGTAAGCTAATTCGATAGTGACTTTCGGCAACATTTCATACAATTAAGTCAGAAACAAGGTAACAACCATTCGAAAAGGAGCGGATTAATATGATGAACAAAATGAAAACGAACAATTTCTTACATACAATGGGCATGGTATTTTCCGCTCTTATCGACCCAAAAGCTGTTGCTTCTACATTAAACAAGTAAGGAGAATATATTATGAATAACATCACTTTTAACAAATTAGATTTTTTAGGACTAGCTAGTGGCTCGCTTCTTCTTACTGCTTTTATTTACGCCGCTACGCTTGTATAACTTTGTGTCCCCTTTCCCCTTTATTATAAATAGTAATAGAAAAGACGACCGTCTATGCCCGGTCGTCTTTTCTTATTTTTGATTTGATTGCAAAGCTTCTTTTAACTCCTCAAATTTCTCATTTAATTGATCTGTCATCATTTTCATAGCAGTTTTTCGATCTATTTGTTCTCCAGCCTCAATTTGAATCGGATCTCCAAAAATCAATTGTGCCTTTTTCCCCTTTATTAATTCTTTTACACTTGATGGACCAACATAAGCTGCCGGCACTAAAGGTACATTAGAACGCATCGCAATTGTCACAGCACCCGCTTTTAATGAAACATCTTCCGCTGATCTCGTTCCACTCGGAAAAATCCCTACTACCTTTCCTTCTTTTAATAAACGTGATGGAATTTTAAGTGTACTCGGTCCCGGATTCGCGCGATCTACAGGGAATGCATTTACATTTTTAAAGAACCAATTTTTGAATTTCCCTTCAAATAATTCTTTTTTTGCCATGTAATGAATTTGAGTTGGGTACATCCCTGTAGCTAACATTAATACATCCATAAACCTTGTATGTGTACACGCAACAACATACGGACCACCTTCTGGTAGCTTTTCTCTTCCTTGCACGTCTACTTTCCCAGCTGTTTTAAATATATATTTCAACAAAAATATAATTGGTTTATACATTTATTTCGTTCCTTTCTAAACATCCGAAGTATAATCATATTCTTACAACAATTATAACACTAAGTTTTAGGAGTTGGTAATAAAAATGAGTATGAATTGTTACATTTTAATTCTTACAAAAGTGTAATTTTCTTGTAAGCTAATTCGATAGTTACTTCTTACTATATTTCATACAATTAAGTCAGAAACAGGGCAACAATTATTCGAAAAGGAGTCGATTAATATGATGAACAAAATGAAAACGAACAATTTCTTACATACAATGGGCATGGTATTATCGGCTCTTTTCGATGCAAAAGCTGTTGCTTCTACATTAAACAAGTAAGGAGAATGTATTATGAATAACATCACTTTTAACAAATTAGACTTTTTAGGATTAGCTAGCGGCTCTCTTCTTCTTACTGCTTTTATTTACGCTGCTACGCTTGTATAACTTTGTGTCCCCTTTCCCCTTTATATAGAAAAAGACGACCGTCTATGCCCGGTCGTCTTTTTAATTTTTTCTTTCTTTCAATTCTTTTAAAAGCTGTATCAGCTCAGCTTGTTGTTTTATCTTTTTACGACCATTTCGATTAATTGCTGCAAGCTCACAGGCAACTCCGACGGCGAAGAAAAACAATAAACTTTCTAACATGTGAAATCCTCCATTTGCCTATTAAACAGCTTGACGTAATTGTTCTTCTTGTAAAACTCTCTTATTTATATTTTCTTCTTTTCTCTGACAAACGTTATTGCGAATAAGCGCTGCAATAACAAGTACAGTCCCTATAATATCAAACATTGTGATTTGATACCCTTGCATCATCATAATAGCTAAAGTCGTAATTGGTACAAAATTAATAAATAAAATCCCATTAATGGATGATAAAATTTTCCCACCATAGTTCCAAGCAAGTAGCGCTACAATACCTGGCAATGTCATCATAAATAACAAATCATATTTCACAATAGAAATCGTTCCCATACTCGGAACTGAAATATATCCAAGCGACGTAATAATTACCGTTATAATCGCTGTAACAGTCGTACCGAATACACACGTCAACGTAGAATAACGTAATGTTGACCAATCACTACAAGTTTGACCACCCATCGTATAAATAACCCAGCCTACAACACCAATAAATATAAATGCTAATGGGAACATATTATCTTTCAATGTTACAAAGAAACTCATGTCACCTTTTGTAATAACAAACACAGCTCCTACAAAAGCAATAACCATACTCGTTATCATATACTTCTTCGGTTTTATATGCTTATATCCCCATAAAATACAAATAGAAATCATCGGCATAAGTGCTTCCATAATGGAAGCTACCATTACACCCGACTTACCCATCAACATTTGCCCTAAAAATATGAGGACATTATATACTGTAAATGCCATCGTTCCAAAAAAGACGAGTAACTTTCCTCTTCCCTCTAAACGAAATGCCTGTTTTCCTTCTTTCATTAACAACAATACAATCAGCATTATCGCCACTGCTCCATAGCGAATAAGCGAAAAATAAAATGGATCTATGTATTCTAGCGCATGATCAGCAACTGGAAACATCGCTCCCCATGACATACTCGCAATTAAACACGCTAAAGCCCCTATTATCATTTGACCTCTTCTCACCGCAATCCCCCGTTTCTTTCTATTTGCACAAAGAGAATTGTAAAAGAAAAAATATATCACGTAAAATGATTCAAAATGATGTTAACTATCATTTATAATGATAGTTAACATCAAGGGGGATTACAAAATGGAATTACGAGACTTACAAATCTTTAAAAGCGTTGCCGATCAGGGTAGTGTAAGTAGCGCAGCAAAGGAATTAAATTATGTACAATCAAATGTAACTGCACGTATTAAACAACTAGAAAACGAATTAAAAACCCCACTCTTTTACCGCCATAAACGAGGAATGACTTTAACAGCTGAAGGAAGAAAAATGCTCGTTTATGTTAGTAAAATTTTGCAAGATGTCGATGAACTAAAACAAGTATTTTTAGATAGCGAAACACCCTCCGGTATATTAAAAATCGGTACAGTCGAAACAGTAAGTACACTGCCTACCATTTTATCTTCTTACTATAAAAGCTATCCGAATGTCGATTTATCATTACAAGCGGGTCTAACAGAAGAATTAATTAGAGAAGTACTTGATCACCAATTAGATGGTGCCTTTATATCAGGTCCTATTAAACATCCACTAATCGAACAATACGATGTTAGTACAGAGAAATTAATGCTTATAACACAAAATAAAGCCTTTCATATAGAAGAATTTACAACAACTCCTCTACTCGTTTTTAACCAAGGATGTGGATACCGCTCCAAACTAGAACGTTGGCTTAAAGATGAAGGTTTGCTACCAAAAAGAATTATGAAATTCAATATATTAGAGACAATATTAAACAGTGTTGCACTCGGTCTCGGAATTACACTCGTACCACAGTCTGCTGTCCATCATCTTTCTAAAGCAGGTAAGGTACATTGTCATGCAATCCCTGAAAAGTACGGCAGTATTTCAACGGTTTTCATACGCCGTAAAGATAGCTATATGACGAATTCAATGCGTAGTTTTTTAAAAACAATTGAAGAACATCATCATATCAATATGCTATGAAAGACATTCTTACACGAATGTCTTTTTTTCTTACAAAAGTGTAAGTCTTTCGTAAGCTAATTCGATAGTTGCAAGTAGACATATTTCCTATAATTAAGACATAAGCAGGGCAACAACAATTCGAAAAGGAGCGGATACGCATGATGAACAATATGAAATCAAATAAACTTTTAAATACAATGGGCATGGTGCTATCCGCACTTGTCGATGCAAAAGCTGTTGCAACTACATTAAACAAATAAGGAGAGATTATAATGAACAACATTACTTTCAACAAATCAGACTTTATCGGACTTGCAAGTGGAGCTACTCTTCTTACGGCTTTCATTTATACACTTGCTCAAGGTCTTGTTTAACACTTTGTTTCCCCAACCCCCTTTATATAGAAAAAGCTGCTCGTCTTATAGACAAGCAGCTTTTTAGTTTGTTTCATATACAATTTGACCTGTTTTCGTAATATCATATCCGCCAATCGCATTTAATTCATTATGAAATTCTTTCGATTGCAGAATGTCTTTCACAACTTCAATCAACTCTTCATTTTCTTTATTCTTCAAAATTACTAAATCATACTGTTCTTTCATGATTGGAATAAAGTCCACATTTACAATTTGCGAAAACTTTTCTGAACCTACTCCTACATCAGCTTTTCCATTTGCAACTTGAGTGGCAACACCAAGATGATTCGATTCTTCCCATTCATATCCACTAATATCAGCTTTATTTAATTTTTGGATTCGTAATTGTTCATCCACTAACACTCTAATACCAGAACCCTTTTCTCGATTCACAAACTTTATAGTGGACCCGGATATGTCAGCCAATGTCTTTATTTTCTTCGGATTTCCTTTTTGAACATAAAACCCTACATTTCTGGACAATAAATTAATCATAAGACATGGCTGTCCTACTAAAATACGTTTTACGTAAGGAATATTATATGTACCCGTTTCACCATCAAACAAATGCAAACTAACGATACTTCCTTCTCCTTGATACATTTTCACTAAACTCGTTAAGCTACCTTGATACGCTCTTAAAACATTAGAACTTGGCAAACGATTTTCTATACGTTTAGCTAACATATCTAACGTTAGTTCTTGACCACTAATAATACACGTGTTCAAGATACTACTACCATCGTTTTTTACAGGATTAACTTGTACTTTTCCTGTTTTCATTTGCTTTATATATTGATCTAAATCTGCTGCATCAATGCGCATCTGTCTACCAACTCTATAAGAAGGAAGTTCTCCTTTTTTAATTAAGTCGTATACAGTTAATTTTGATACTTTTAATCGCTTTGCTACTTCTTCCGTTGTGTAGGAATGATGATCCATAGACGATTCCTCACTTTCTCCTTTCATTGTAACAAAGAAAAGAATATTTCTCCTATTTTTTAAAAATAGATATATGTTCAAATTATATTCAATTATAACTAGTTATAATTAGTTATATTTAGTTATAATTAGATGTATCAAAATGAAAGGGGATTTTTTTATGAATAAATTTACATTACGTTCCATCGGGGCACTTATACTTTCTTTCCTTCTTATATTTAGCGCTGCTTGTACAAGTGGGGAAAAGCATACAAAGTCAACTGCTAAAGAGGATAAAACAGTTGAACTGACTATCTCAGCTGCTGCAAGCTTACAAGATGCATTAAAAGAAATCGAAAAACAATATAAAGAAAAAGAGCCAAATATCAAACTTTCTTTTAACTTCGGTGCTTCTGGAGCACTTCAACAACAAATTGAACAAGGTGCACCTGCTGATTTATTCTTCTCAGCAGCAGAAGATAAATTCCAAACCCTTGTAAAGAAAGGATTCATTAATGAAAAAGAAGGGAAAAATCTTCTTGGAAATGAACTAGTTCTAGTCATCCCTAAAGATAGTTCTCTTACAAAATTTCAAGATTTAAAAGATGAGAAAATCAAAAAATTGCACTTGGTACACCTGAATCTGTACCTGCTGGCAAATATGCAAAGGCTTCTCTAACACACGAAAACCTTTGGAATGATGTTCAAAATAAAGTCGTATTTACAAAAGATGTTCGCCAAGTGTTAACATATGTAGAAACAGGGAATGTCGATGCTGGTATCGTATACAAAACAGATGCTCTCATTTCGGATAAAGTAAAGATTGGTGAGACAGCAGCAGCTACTTCTCATGAGCCAATCCACTATCCTTTAGGTGTTATAAAGGAATCTAAACATAAGAAAGAGGCGACTTCATTTTATGAGTATTTGCAGTCAAAAGATGCACAATCTATCTTTAAGAAATATGGATTTACAGTTCTGTCGTAATTACTATGAGCATTGATGCTATTTTATCGCCTGTCTTTCTATCTTTAAGAGTAGCTGCGTGCGCCACTATTCTCGTTACAATTTTAGGGACAATTGTCGGGCGAGCACTAGCTCGCTCCTCATGGCGATATAAAGTACTATTAGAAACCATATTTTTATTACCAATGGTACTTCCACCAACTGTTATCGGCTTCTTTCTCATTATCATCTTTGGAAACAACAGCCCGATCGGAAAGTGGGTTGAATCATTATTTCAGCAGTCTATTATGTTCACATCTACTGCTGCGATCATCGCTTCTACAGTTGTTGCATTTCCGCTTATGTACCAATCAGCGAAAACGGGATTTTCTATCGCAAATGTACAAATTGAAGAAAGTGCTCGTGACCTTGGCGCAAGTGAATATCAAGTTTTTCTGCACGTTACACTTCCACTCGCATTTCCTGCCTTACTAAGCGGGATGATTTTGAGCTTTGTCCGCGCGCTCGGTGAGTTTGGTGCTACACTTATGTTTGCCGGGAACATTCCTGGTAAAACACAGACAATCCCAACTGCAATTTACATGGCTATTGATGCAAGTAATATGCAACTCGCCTGGACACTTGTAGTTATTACTATCGTTATGTCACTCTTATTTCTACTATGTATTCAACTTATTAATAAAAGAATTACTAACTCTTAAAGCAGCTTTTTCCGAAGCTGCTTCTTTATTTCTTAGGAAATAAAATATACCACTGGGAAATAACTGAATTTTACCTCTTATCAAAATATACATTTTATTTGAATTCACTTTCTAAAATAGGCAATTTCCTGTTATTATATGGAGGTGTTTCAAAAAATGAAGAAATGAAAACGCATTTATATCGTGAATTCTTCATCCTGTTTTAGCGATCGGTAATCTTCTACTCTATTAGTGGGGCATTACCGATCGTTAGAACGATATGTAACTATATTGGTATAGCAAACCGAAGGGAGTCTTGTAATGGACATTTTATTAGCGCTTCTTCCTGCAATTGCATGGGGAAACATCTTATTAGTAAGCGTAAAAATGGGCGGTGGTGCATATAGCCAAACGGTAGGTATGACAATCGGTGCTCTATTCTTCGCAACAATTATGTATGTATTTACTCAACCAGCTTTAACAATGACAATCTTAATTGTTGGTTTTATTTCAGGTTTATTCTGGGCTTTAGGACAAGTAAACCAATTAAAAACAGTTGAAAAACTAGGTGTTTCAACTACTGTAACGATTTCTACTGGTATGCAACTTGTTGCAACTTCTATCTTTGGGGTTATCGCTTTCCGTGAGTGGACTACTACTACAACGATCATTCTGGGAACGATTGCAATCCTATTAATCGTAGTTGGTGTTGTATTCACATCATTAGATGATAAAGAAAATGCTCAGCCACCTGGACAATTGAAAAAAGGACTTCTTACTTTAATTGTTTCTACTTTCGGCTATCTTGTATATGTAATTATTATTCGTTGGTATAATATCGATGGTTGGTCTGCTATTTTACCACAAGCAGTTGGTATGTTTGTTGGTGCAGTTGTACTGACGTCTAAACATAAACCATTTAACAAATATGCAATCCGTAATGCTTTGTCTGGTTTACTATGGGGAACTGGAAACTTATTCTTACTTCTTTCATTACCACGTGTTGGAGTAGCAACAAGCTTCCCATTATCTCAAACTGGAATCGTTATCTCAACATTCGGTGCGATTGTATTCTTAGGTGAAAAGAAAACAAAACGCCAATTGATCTTTATTGCACTCGGTAGTGTTTTAATTATCGGCGGCGCTGTATTACTTGGTATGACAAAAGCATAATCTTATATTCTATTAGTAAACCCCTGAAGCATATATGCCTCAGGGGTTTTTCAATTCTAATTATTTTCTAGATATAATTATTTGTATGTTCTTGCCCCTTATAATTGCTCTTCCACTCTAGCAAACCAGCTACACATATAAAGAGATTAATAACAGCTAATATTAGCATGAATTTCCGCCTTCTCATTATCCATTCCATCTACAGTAAGTCTTTTCTTTTTACAAAATTCTCTTAAAGATGATATCGTTTTTATAACATATCTCTACTAGAAAGGAATAACGGATATGCTAACTAAACATCGAATTTTATTTATTGGTGCCGGTCGTATGGCAGAAGCTATATTTTCCGGATTACTTAAAACAAGCAAAGAGTACATCGAAGAAATTATCGTCTCTAACCGAAGCAACGTAGAAAAGCTAAAACAGTTACAACATCGATATAATGTGTCTACTGCAACAGATTGGAAACAGCATGTTACATCTGTTGATACGGTTGTTTTAGCAATGCCACCTTCTGCTCATGAAGAGTTATTAGCTGAGCTATCTCCGTTACTATCAAATCAACTAGTCGTAACAGTCGCAGCCGGCATTGGACCATCTTATTTAGAAGCTAGACTCCCAAAGGGCACGCCTGTTGCTTGGATTATGCCTAATACAGCTGCTGAAATTGGAAAATCTATCTCCTTATATACAATGGGACAATCAGTAAACGCGATGCATCAAGAAACCCTGCAACTGCTTTTAAAAGGTATTGGTACTTCGCAACTTTGTACTGAGGAAGAAGTTCATCAGCTTACTGCAGTTACTGGAAGTGCACCAGCCTTCCTTTATTACTTTGCTGAAAGCTTAATTGAAACAACAAAAAGTTATGGAGTCGATGAAGAAACCGCAAAACATCTTGTCATTCAAATGATTTCTGGCTCTGCTTCTATGCTCGAACAAACGCAAAATCCAGCTAACCTCCGCGAACAAGTAACAACGCCAGGTGGTTCCACAGCTGAGGGTCTCAAAACTTTATACGAATATAATTTTTCAGCGGCAATTCAAAAAGCAGTAGAAGCAACAAACAAAAAAGCTAGGGGGAAATAATATGATTTTAACAAGTTTAAAAGACTATACAACATTACATAACGGTGTAAAAATGCCTTGGTTTGGTTTAGGTGTTTTTAAAGTAGAAGATGGTTCAGAAGTAATTGATTCTGTAAAAGCAGCAATTAAAAATGGCTACCGCAGCATCGATACTGCAGCAATCTATCAAAATGAAGAAGGCGTTGGACAAGCGATTCGTGAATCCGGTGTTTCACGCGAAGAATTATTTATTACCTCAAAAGTATGGAATAGCGATCAAGGATATGAAACAACACTTCAAGCATTTGAAACTACATTAGAGAAATTAGGTCTAGAATATTTAGATTTATATTTAGTACATTGGCCTGTAAAAGGGAAATATACCGAATCATGGAAAGCATTAGAAAAACTTTATAAAGATGGCCGTGTTCGCGCTATCGGTGTGAGTAATTTCCACATTCACCACTTACAAGACGTATTTGAAATTGCTGAAATTAAGCCAATGGTCAACCAAGTGGAATACCACCCACGTTTAGCACAAGAAGAGTTACATGCATTCTGTAAAGAACATAATATCCAGCTTGAAGCTTGGTCACCATTAATGCAAGGACAACTACTAGATAATCCAACGTTACAAGAAATTGCGACAAAATATAATAAATCAACTGCGCAAATTATTTTACGCTGGGATTTACAAAACGAAGTTGTAACAATTCCCAAATCAATTAAAGAACATCGCATTATTGAAAATGCAAACATCTTCGACTTTGAATTAAATGCTGATGATATGAAAGCAATTCAAGCTTTAAATGAAGATCGTCGCGTTGGTCCAGATCCAGATAACTTTAACTTCTAGTAGAAAAACCACTGCCCTATGCAGTGGTTTTTTCGTTTAAGAAAACTGAAAATTTAAACTATATTTCATTTAGTTGACACTTCATTATTCAAGGTGTAAGATTTTGAATTATCAAAGAAACACAAAAATTAATAAAATTTATTCGTTTACTCATTGTATCAAGAGAGGTGGAGGGACTGGCCCTTTGAAACCTCGGCAACAGGTTCATTTTGAATACTGTGCCACTTCCTGCAAGCTTTATGCTTGAAAGATAGAATGAGGGACTTCGTTTATATACGGGTGCATAACTTGTACGTAAAAATCCCTCTTTCTCAATATGAAAAGAGGGATTTTTTATTTTTCATTTCCCTCATCATCATCCAAACTTAATTATTTAGGAGGAAAATCAAATGAAAAAGAAGTTTGTACCCGGTATTGCATCAGTTGTAGGAGTAAGTATTTTATTAACTGGTTGCGGTAGTTATAAAAACGAAGCAAGCGGAGCAAATGCAAAAGACGAGGCACCTAGTAAACAGGTTTTAAACTTATCTTCACCTACTGAAATACGAACAATGGATACGGCTCGTGCTACAGATACTGATTCTGGTCAAGTAATGCGAAACGTATTTGAAGGTTTGTATAATCTTGGTGAAGGTAACAAACCTGTTCCTGGTGTTGCAAAATCTCATGAAGTAAGTGGCGATAAAACGAAATACACATTCCATTTGCGAGATTCAAAATGGTCAAACGGCACTCCTGTTACAGCTAAAGATTTTGTGTTCGCTTGGCAAAGAGCCGTAGATCCAGCAACAGCCTCTGAATATGCATTTCTATTCTTTGATATTAAAAACGCAACAAAAATTAACAACAAAGAACTTCCAGCCGACAAACTTGGTGTAAAAGCAGTTGATGACCATACGTTTGAGGTAGAATTGGAGCGTCCTGTTCCGTATTTTATTAGCTTAACAGCGTTCCCAACATTTCTACCAATTAACGAGGAATTCTTTAAAGCACAAGGTGATAAGTACGCTTTAGAAGATAATACAATCTTGTACAACGGAGCTTTTACACTAAGCGATTGGAAGCACGAACAAAGCTTTAAATTCAAGAAAAACCCTACCTATTGGGATAAAGATACTGTCAAACTAGAAGAAATCAATTTTAACGTCGTAAAAGAAAAATCAACAGAAGTAAATTTATTCGAGTCAAAACAATTAGATCGTATAAAACTAACATCTGACTTCGTCGATAAATATAAAAAAGATGCTAACTTTAAAGAACGTCCAAACGTAGGCGTACAATTTTTACGTATGAATCAACAAAACAAAGTGCTTCAAAACGTTTCTGCACGCCAAGCAATTGATCAAACAATTGATAGAAAATCCTTTGTAAATACGTTATTAAATGATGGATCTACACCAACATTTGGTCTCGTTCCAAAAAACTTTGCAAAAGGACCTGAAGGAAAAGACTTCCGTACTGCAAATGGCGATTTAACAAAAGTTGATACAAAATCTGCACAAGAGTTATGGAAAAAAGCTAAACAAGAGCTTGGTTCTGAAAAGATAGCATTAGAATTATTAACGAGTGATGCTGACCTTGATAAGAAAACTGGTGAATTCTTAAAAGGACAACTAGAAAAGAATCTAGATGGATTAACAGTAAATATAAAACCGCAACCGCGTAAGCAACAAGTTTCGCTTTTATTAAAAGGTGACTACGAAATCGGAATTGATGGCTGGAGCCCTGACTTTGCGGATCCAATTACATTCCTTGAGCTATTTACAACGAATAACCCTTATAACTTAGATCATTACTCTAATAAGGAATTCGATGAAACAATAGCAAAAGTGAAAACAACTTTAGCTGGTGATGAAAAAGCTCGCTGGGAAGCATTACTAGCATCCGAGAAAATATTATTTAAAGACTCTGTTATCGCTCCTCTTTACCAAAAAGGCGAATCTTATTTAGAACGTTCTTATGTGAAAGGAATTGTGCAAGTAGACTTTGCAGGTCAATTAAACTTCAAGTGGGCAAAAATTGAAAAATAAAGTGAAACTTTAATAAGTGGGGGGTTCTTCATCCCCACTTATTATTAGCCCACACCAATTGTTTTTTTAGCAAAATATATTTAAAATAGGTTCTCTCACACATGAGAATCTGCTTTTTCAATATATTATTCTAAGAAATTAACAATCTATTTTTATTATTGACATATAGTTCTTTTCAGTGTTAATATTCTAAATAATCAAAGAAACGAAATATTTCACCATCAAAATATAATGTCTACTACGTTGAAACATATAACGATAGATTATAGATCAACATGTATATACATATAGAACACCTGATTACCTATAAACAAATATTTATAATAGGTTTTATCTCCTTCTATAGCTACTTCAGACATAGGCATTATGACGTTACGAACAACACATTTAGGGAGGAACGAACAATGAAGAAAAAAGTTATACCTGTTGTTGCATCTGTTTTAGGGGCAAGTCTATTACTAACTGCTTGCGGGGGAAATAAAGATAATGCAAGCGGAGCGAAAGCAAACGATAAAGCACCTGATAAACAGGCAATTAACTTATCATTCGCTTCAGAAATTCCAACAATGGATGTTGCAAAAGCAACGGATGGGGAATCCATGAACGTAATGCGCAATGTTTTTGAAGGGTTATATGCAATGGGAGAAGATAATAAACCGGTTCCTGGTGTCGCTGAGTCGGTTGACATTAGTCCCGATAAAACAAAATATACATTCCATCTGCGTGATTCAAAATGGTCAAACGGTACTCCTGTTACAGCAAAGGACTTTGCCTTCGCTTGGCAACGTGCCGTAAATCCTGATACAGCAGCTGAATACGCATTCTTATTCTTCGATATAAAGAATGCGAAACAAATAAACCAAAAACAATTGCCAATTGATCAACTAGGGGTCAAAGCTGTCGATGACAAAACGTTAGAAGTACAACTAGACCGTCCTGTTCCCTACTTCTTAAGCTTAACGACATTCTCAACATTCTTACCAATTAATGAAGAGTACTTAAAATCTCAAGGTGATAAATATGGTTTGGAAACAAATCATTTAATTTACAACGGTGCTTTCACATTAGAGAACTGGAAACATGAACAAAGCTTCCAATTGAAGAAAAACCTTAACTATTGGGATGCTAAAACGGTAAAATTAGAAGAAATCAACTTCAATGTCGTTAAAGATAAGTCTACAGAAGTGAACTTATATGATTCAGGACAAATTGATCGCGTTGCTTTAACTGCAGAGTTTGTTGATAAATATAAGAGCGATCCAAACTTCAAGGAACGCGCTGAAGTCGGCATTCAATTCTTACGACTAAATCAGAAAAATGAAACATTAAAAAATCAACATGCACGCCTTGCTATTAACGGCGCAATGAATAAAAAAGCTTACGTAGAAACAATTTTAAATAACGGCGCTGTTCCAGCTGAAGGAATGGTTCCTGCGAAATTCGCAAAGAGCCCAGAAGGCAACGACTTCCGTAAAGAAAATGGAAATCTAGTCAAGGATGATGTGAAAACAGCGAAAGAAAACTGGAAAAAAGCAAAACAAGAACTTGGTACTGACAAAGTAACAATCGAACTATTAACAAGTGACAATGCTTTAGCTAAAAAGACTGGTGAATATTTAAAAGGTGAATTAGAAAAAAACTTAGACGGATTAACAGTGAATTTAAAACCACAACCACGTAAACAACAGCTAAAACTACTATTAAGTGGTGACTATGAAATTGGTATTGACGGCTGGGGCCCTGACTTCGCTGATCCAATTACATTCTTAGATCTATTTACAACAGATAGTGCTTATAACTTCGATAAATACTCTAACAAAGAGTACGATGAGCTAATTCATAAAGTGAAAACAGATTTAGCTGGCGATGAAAAAGCACGCTTTGAAGCAATGAAGCAAGCTGAAAAAATTCTATTACAAGACGGCGCTGTCGCTCCTTTATACCAACAAGGTCGTTCTTACTTACAACGCTCTTTCATTAAAGGACTTGTAACAACTGACTTCGGTGGTGAGTTTAACTACAAGTGGACAGAAGTTGCAAAGTAACAAAAGTAAAAGGTATCCCATGAAGGATACCTTTTTACTTTTATACAACTTTAACTACAGAGCTTCCTCTTCCCTTTGCCATTCCTTTTATAGCTAAAATCATACCTGCTACTAATTGTATAACCAATACAATAACTAATAATGAAATAATATTTCTTTCTAAACTAACTCCTCCAAATATTATTGTATAATAGCCATTTCCTGCATATATTGCAGGAAATAATTCACCGATTGTTTGATATGTTTTAGAAAGCATTTCATGTGGTACAATTACACCCAAACTTACAAGTTGTAACGATAGTGAGATGATATTGAAAATCATACCTGCATCTCCAAAAACAGTTACAACCATTTGTGTTAATGAAAGAAAGGCGAAGAAGACTATTGTCAATAATCCTCTTTTCCTTCTTTTTGCATTGAACCAAAACTCATCATAAATATAAACACAAACATCAAATATGTTCTCCACGTCAAAGAAGGTATATGCCCTGACCAAAGATAGCTAACTAAATAATTAATTCCCATAATACAAGACGATATTACTAAACTAATACTTATTAGTTTTACATATTTGAGCATATCTTTTCTCCTTGTTTTTTATTTTTCTACTTCTTCAAATTGTAGATTCACTGGCTCTTCTAAAAGTGTTTCATAAAAGTTCTCTGCCAAATCTGTTGAAGGAATTTTTTCATCTACTTCATCAAATCGAATACTATCTAGCCACACACAACCTTCTCCTGATAATAAAACACCAAATGCAATACCAAGTGCTTCTTCTTTTATATCTAATACAACCGAGTACGATTGCCAGTTATTCGTATTTTTAATGGGGCGATTTTGCATATTATCCATAGCGAGCGGTTCTGTATCTTTTCCATCTACTCGCATCCACAATCCTGCCCAATCTCTTACATTTTCACTCTTAATAAATGCTGTAAAACGTAATCTCTTTCCTACATATTTATCCGCTCGGAACATTTGCATTAATGTTGAAAATCCTCCGTGCGTAACATTCTCTTTTGCTTTTATGTATGCAGATACTTTCCCCTGATGGACAACTTCATAATCTAAACCCATCTCATATTCAGCAGGATGACTTCCACTTAAGATCCATCCTTTCGGTATACCTTTTTGCATTGAAACACCCTCTCTTTCTATATAAAATGACTGAAAGTACTTTCGATATTTCTTTGGTGGCAATTGAAACATTCTTTTAAAAGCTCTCGTAAATGCCTCTTGTAAGGAAAAACCGTATTGCACTGCAATATCAATAACAGCTCTCTCCGTTGACACTAAAACTTGCGCAGCATGAGTTAACCTTCTCTTTCGAATATAATCTGTTACACTCATCCCAACATATCTTTGAAAGATGCGATGAAAATGGTACATCGATACTGCACTGTGAGATGCCACTCTTTCTGTTGTAAGCTCCTCATGTAAGTGATTCTCTATATATTCAATTGATTTTTTTATTATCTCTTTATATTCTTCATGCATTTTAGCCCCTCCTCACAACTTCAATTTACCATATACATACAAATCTTTTTTGATTTAAATTGCGGATTAGCCCTTGCAACTACAGAATAATAATTTATTTTCAACACATACATAATTACATGTTTTTGGGAAAAACTTGTATAGAACGAATTTACATAAGGAGGAATTTATAATGAGAATTCTACTATCAGTTTTATTAGCTCTTATGCTAGTACCTGCATTAACAGGATGTAAAGCTCCTGCAAAAGAAGACACAACTTCTAATAAAAAGACGACTGAAGAAGCAAAAAATGAGGCTCCTGCAGATTTAAAACTAAACTTCAATGAATTCGATTTAAAGGCAGACTACCAAGATACAAAGAAAGACTACGAAGCAGACTATAAAAATGTAGCAGCTGATAAGAAAATGGAAGCAAAAATTGAAGATCATAAAGCAGATGTAAAATTAACAGGAGACGAGGCTATCACAAAATTAAGCCCACTCTTACAAGAATTAAAATTTGATAAAAATACTGCTGACCAAGAAGTAATCGATCAAGTAGTGAACGTGTTCAAACTTGATAAAGACTATCAAAAATTTGATTTAGAAGTTGTCTTCTCTGATGGAACGAAAAAAGAATACAAAAGAGAAATAAAATAAAGAGGTAGGCGGTAGTAAGAAGAAAAAATAACCTTGCACAGGCAAGGTTATTTTTTCATTTCTGCTTGAAAACGTTTATAGTATGTTGATGCTGTTGCAAAATTAATTTCTATATCACGAATCAACGATGAATCTTCTTCTTTAGCTAACTTCTGTAATTTTTTCATTGCTTGCTCCGATTCATTCAAGAAACCAACATATACTTCATGTTCTTGCTCTTTCGACTTCGGCACACGAATTTCTTTACGTATATGATCAATATCTTCTAACATGCTCGTTGTTACCTTTTGCACATCTTCTTTATATGTAGCAGTCGTTATTTCCTTACCGCCCTTTTCTTTTGCTACTTCAAATAACTGCAGTGCTTTATTAATTTCTTTATTCATTTTCGTATCGTATTTTTCATGTACTGCACGGTATTCTTTCATCTCTTCTGTTTGTTCTGTAGATTGCTCTACCTTTTCTTTCGGTTCTTTCGTATCTTTATTTCCATTACATCCTGCTAGAAGGAGCATTCCTCCCATTACGGCAATACCCAAAACCTTCTTCATCTCTTCTTCTCCTTTTATCTACAACTATTACTCATTATAGTTTCTTTTATCTCCACTTGTTATTATACCGAGAACATCCTACTTTTTACACTTAAGACGACACCGTAATATATATACCAACATGTTTGTCACAGTATCGTCACTTTATACAAATAATTTTTGCAATGCTTTACTACATCACCTTACAAAACTGTATGAGGTATTTCAAAGAAATGAAAAAAGAACTGATTCAAACATTCCCTTTGAATCAGTTCTTTTTTGTTAAGCCTCTAGATTTTGTTTTTGTTGCAGTTCAAACTGTTTCTCACTTCTTCTGGCCATAAATAGATAACATAACACTGCTCCTACTTCACAAAGCGCAATAACAATACCCATCGGTAATGCTGTATTACTTCCACCGATACCTACTAGCGGAGCAACAAGAGCTCCTGAAATAAACTGTAATAAACCTAATAAAGCTGATGCTGTTCCTGCAGCTTGTTTCTGATTTCTCATCGCTAATGAGAACCCAGTTGTTGATACAACCCCGACACTTGATACAACAAGGAATAACGAACATAAAACACCAATTAAACCTATTCCTAGTACGATTGTCAGTAGTAAAGATAGACCACCAACAGCTGCGATAATAATACCTGCAACAAATAATGTCTTCTCATTCACTTTCCCCGCTAAACGACCCGTTACCTGACTAGCAATAATAATACCGATGCCGTTAATCGCAAAGAATAGACTAAATTGCTGTGGTGATGCTCCGTATATGTTCTGCAACACAAATGGTGAGCCCGAAATGTATGCAAACATTGCCGCTGTTACTAATCCTTGTGACAATGCATATCCCATAAACAGACGGTCCTTTAACAATTTTCCGTACGTCGCCAAAGTCCCTGACAAACCACCCGTTTCTCTTTCTTCAGGAGGTAATGTTTCACGTAATACAAAAGTAGCTGAGATTAACATGAATACGCTAATTGCTCCAAGAACGATGAAAACACCGCGCCACGTTGTAAACTGTAACAATTGCCCCCCAATAATCGGTGCCAAAATAGGTGCTGCTCCGTTTACTAACATAAGCAGTGAGAAAAACTTCGTCATTTCAGAACCTGAGTACATATCTCTTACCATCGCACGTGATATAACAATCCCGGCTGATCCTGAAGCTCCTTGTAGGAAGCGCAATAATACTAATGTCCAAATAGATGGCGCAACAGCACAAAGTAAAGAAGAAGCAACATAAATAATAAGAGCAATAATAAGTGGTTTGCGTCTTCCGTAAATATCACTAATTGAGCCAACAAATAATTGCCCTACTGAAAGCCCAAGTAAACAAGCTGTTAATGTAAGCTGCGCTAGGGATGCACCTGTTTGCAAGTCATCCGTTAACTTCGGTAATGAAGGCAAATACATATCAATAGATAATGGCCCAATTGCCGTAAGTGTCCCTAATACAAGAATCATCCACAACCTGTTTGCCTTTACAGGTTTATATATTTCGTGATTAACTTCATTCACTTTTTCAATTCACCCTTTCCTATACACACTGAATCGTAACAATTATAGTTACATCATAAACATACGTCAAGTACAGTGCATTTTCCTCTTTCATAATGTAAAAAAAGCGATAGAAATTCTACCGCTTTACTTTTTCACATTGCTATTCGTAAATTTAGATACCGAGGCCATCGTCTCTCCCGTATCTAAATATGTAATTTGAATTGGATCTCCTACTTCTGTAAACATAGCATATGGAAATTTCTTCACTGGTATCATAAATACCTTTTGTTCATTCTCTAAAAGTACGTACACGATTGTATTTTCACCAGATTTTTCTTTATATACACGTTGTACAATACCTTCTTTTTGCGCTTCTTTTCCTGTTGAGGTTGGTCTAAATGTATCACCATTACCGCTCATTACGTTTTTATAATTCTCAAGCGCTTCTTTCTGCGAAGAACCTGTCGCAAATATTTTTGCATTAGCAGCATATACAACTGTATGCGCACGTACTAGGCCTCCGTCATCAACAACCGGAATAATCCAAGCTGGTTTACCGTATACGTTATAAATGACAGGCATTGTCCCATGCCATTTCTCTCTCTTAAAGGAATTATCCACTACTTCTGTAGCTGCTGAACCATCCATAATCCCCTTTACTTCTTTTCCATTATAATAATATAGCTTGCCTGTGCGTGCATCTACTAATGAATAACCTAGAGCTGAATCTACTCCTTCTTTTGGAGAAGTAAAGTCTGTAAAATAATACAGTGTTCCATCTTTACCAAAAATCGGGGTCACGCCTTCTTTCGTTCCCCACTCAGTCGGAATTTTCATATCTGTTTGTGAAAATTTCGTATTCCAAAATCCGTGAATATATTTACCAAAGTACGTATTTAACGTAGATGCAGTCTCATGATTTAATACACCATCAACAAATTTAGGTGCCTTTCCTTTATCATATCTTTTCACTTCACCTGTTTGTGCATCTACTACGACAACACCTTCTACCTCAAATCCAGATCTTCCTGAAATAAATTCACCATACGTCATTGTATAATATGGTTTTCCTTTATCATCAACCTCAAATTTAGGTTTTCCTTTAAAGATTAAATTTGGTTCTGCTTGCCTTACCACACGCTCTAAATTATTACCAAAAAACATGCTTGGCACATATTTCATTTTATAACCGAGGTGCAGTTTCGCTTCCGCATCAGGATTCGTACCTGACATCGTTACATACCCTGGAATTGTCTCAGCTTTACGTGCTTTAAAAAAACCTGAAACTTCAATCGGCGCTACATATAAAGCTTCGCCGTTTACCATTTGTGGCGTTAATTCTCCTAGCTCAAAATAAGCTACTTTTGGAATATCACCAAATACTTTTTTCATCTTATTCTCCGCTGTCTTTGGCGGCACTGTAAACGGCTGGTCATTTTCAGTAAATGGCTCTGAAATATCTTTCTCTACCTTAACAACAGAATCATATTTCTTTTGCGAGATTACTATATCGTGCAAATAACCAAAGTAGCCGTAACTTGCGAGTAAAATAAACATTAGAAGTCCTTTTAATGTACCTTCTAATTTCCCTATTTGATCTTGTGAAAATAAAACAAGCCCAATTAAAATTGCTACTGCAACAGAATAATGAGTAAGAATCGAATCTACTCGATCATCAATTAGCCAAAAGTATTCATAGATTGCAATACCTATCCAAAATAAAACAGGAATAACTAAAATAGATGATTTCTTACCCTTTACAACCTTCTTATCTCCCTTCTTATCCACTGCTCGAAGCTTACTACTACTTCTTGTCCATGGAATCAAAAACAAAGTAAGAATAGCTAAAACTACAAATTTCATCAAAGGCACTGTCCCCTTTTCTTTTGTATTCCCTTTTAGTATAACAAATAAAGGGTATTAAGGTGAAAATAGGAATATTTATATTTTTTACTACTTAATACAATCCCGCTCACTACATATAAAATAGATGCAATATAAAAAATTGTACCAATTGTAAAGAAATCTACTAAATATCCCGTGGCAATAACCGCTACTGCTCCGCCAATGGATGTCCACACATGGTATTTTCCAATCTCATAACCAGCCTTTTCCTGCGCAACCTTTCGTGCTAACGAAGTCTTCTCAGTATTACGCTGCACAGCACCTAAAACGCCCATTACAATTTGAAGAATATACACATGCCAAACTTCCGTGGCAATTGGAAAGCAAAGCATTAAGATTGCCATGGACCAAGCGTATATGATTAATAATTTTTTATCCCCTACTTGATCAGATACCTTTCCCACTAGTGGATATACAAGTGCTGATGTTAAAGCAAATAAGCCATACGCCCAGCCAAATTGCGAGAAGCTATTTCCAACGTTTCGAAGCAATAATATATAAAAAGGAAATACCATACTTCCTGCCATCATGATGATACTTTGCGAAGCCACAAATCTTCTATATGTCATTTCGTATACTCCCTATAAAATAAATTCACAAATCTCTCTTCTGAATCTACTTCCTTCTTTTTCTTGAGAAATTCTTCAATGCGAGGATATGCCCTCTTTAACTGCTCTTTCGTTGGATAAGAATAATACGGCAAATAGTAACTACCATTATGCTTTAAAGTAACATCAATCATCTTTCGAATGACATCCTCTGTTTTCTTTATCTCACTCTCTGAGCGTCCCTGGTTAATCAAAAGAACTAGCGCAAACATATCATCTTTCGCATAGGACAAAACTGCATTTTCATTCTTTTCCACGTAACGAATCGTAATGTTGAGTAAATTAAACTCTTCTTCATTTAATACGTTACGTAAATCATCTATATACTCTGTGAAAGCATCTATAGGCACAAAGTATTCTTGTAACACTTCGGTCCTATTTGGATTTTCATATTCCATAAAAGCACTATCTGATCTCATAACATTATTACGCGTCTCATAATTTCCATCTGTACGTTCAAAATAACCTCTTTGTATATCCCAAAATGTATTCTTTCCCCAATCACTATAACGTGATAAACCAAGTAAAAATTTCGGTGCAGCTATAATATTTTCTTCCTTTAATTCACTGTACTCTTCTCTCATATTTTGATTTTGTGCCAAAGTATAATCTGTCACATACATCTCTTTTAAAAATGAATTTGGAGCAACAGAAATACGCGCTAAGTGCATACGAACATTCTCATCTCTTTTCACTTTCTCTTTGAAATAAGATGCGTATTCTTTATAATCTATCATTCTCGTGTGCATTTCATATAATTCATCATCTGTTAACTTCAGCGTCACATCTAAAATAACTCCAAATAAACCGTAACCCCCAATGACATATGGAAATAACTCTGCATTTTCTTCTCTACTTACATTACGTACCGTGCCATCTGCCATTAACAATCTAAATGAATCTACTGTATCAATCAGTGCCTCATGACGAATATCACGCCCGTGTACATTTACACTTAATGAACCGCCAACAGTAAAAATATTTTGAGACTGCATGACCTGTACCGCAAGGCCATAAGGATTTATTTTCTTCTGAATATCATTCCAGGTGACACCACTTTGAACTGTAATCCGCTTCTTCTCTGGATCAAATTCTAATATTTTATTATATCCTTTCATATCGAGCATCGTGCCATTCGGATAATATGTCTGTCCTCCTTGGCTATGTTGCATGCCTGCAATGGAAATTTTCTCTCCTGAAACTTTTGCATCTCGCACTAATTTTATTAACGAGTGCTCTTCCGTAGCACTTTCAACACGTTTTATTTTTGTCGGAAGCAATTTACCTACATCACTCATAATAGGATGATCAATTTGTTTTTTATACGTATGTACAGACGTTGCAAGCAAAACCGTATATGCGACAATGACCACTGCTATCTTTCTTTTTTTCAAAGGACACTCTCCTTATTAGCAACAAAAAGAGCTACCCGTTCTTTCAGGTACCTCTCTTGACAGTGATTACTTTGCTGCTGGCAATTGTATTGGATCAAATTTATCATACGATGTAAACTTTGCATCCGTAATAATGTGCGCTTTATCCTCACCATTGCTACTCATAACCATATCTATCTTTGCTGATTCATATTTAAAATCTTTTGTAATAATATATTCCCCATCTATTTCTTCTATCTTTGCATTTTGGCCTTGTAGCATTTGTTTCTGCTTTTCATCCATACTAGCTAACATACTCTCTGTCTCTTGCCCTTTTAATGCAAACTTCAGCTTATAATTATCTCCACTTTTCTCCATCTTCACTTTATTTAAAATTTCCGATGGAATCTCTAAATTATCTACCATTCCTTGAGTCGCGTTCATTCCGTTAGCATTCAATTGTTCCTCTGGTACAGACATAATTTCACCCGTATTAGGATTTTTTAACTGACCAGCAATTTTGCCACCCACATCATAAACAACAACCTCTGTACCAGAAACATTCATTTCAGAACGAGAATTTTTTTCTTCGGCTCTAGTTGCATTTTAGCCTTTATTACATTCATCTCTGTTCCTTCAGCCTTTATTCCCACATCATATGTCATCGTTACATTTTCTTCGTTTTTAAAAGCTTCATTCGCTTTATTAAAAACATCCTTCGCTGTTAATTCCTTTTCTTTCTGCACAGCTTCTTTTTTCGGTTCGTCAGTCTTTTTTGTTTTCTCATTACTACACCCTACTCCTAGACCGACTGCAAGTACTAAACTTGAAATTAAAATAAGTTTTTTCATAACGTCCCCTCCTTCCCAAAAATAATATCATCTCTTTTCCTATGAAATCTATATAATTCGTAATATTTATCTTTAAATTTATTTCCTATATAACAACATGTTTGAGAAAAAGTTTAAATATGATGTAAATAATAACAACTCATTTCAGGAGGTCATTATGAAAGCGATTATTTGTACAAAGTACGGACCACCTAATGTTCTCCAGCTTCAAAATGTAGAAAAGCCTAAACCTAAAAAAAATGAAGTATTAGTTAAAATTCACGCAACAAGTGTATCGACTGGAGATTGTAGAATACGTGGCTTTAATAGCCCACTCTTATTTTGGATTCCTATGCGGATCATATTAGGTTTCAGAAAACCGAGAAAACCTATACTTGGCGTAGAGTTATCCGGTGAAATCGAAGACATTGGAACAGATGTAACACAATTTAAAAAAGGAGATCAAGTTTTTGCATTAACAGAACTAAACCTTGGTGGTTATGCGGAATACACATGCGTGCATGAAAGTGGATTAATAGCATTAAAACCTACCAATGTGACATATGAAGAAGCTGCCGTTATTCCTTTCGGCGGAACTTCAGCATTGCACTTCCTTAGAAAAGGACAGATAAAAAAAGGGCAACGAGTACTTATATATGGCGCCTCTGGGTCAGTAGGGACAGCTGCCATACAACTTGCTAAATACTTCGGGGCGACTGTCACAGCCATTTGTAGTAGTTCGAATTTCGATTTAGTAACAACTTTAGGGGCAGACAACGTAATTGATTATATGAAAGAAGATTTTACTAAGCGGGGCGAGCACTACGATATTATATTTGATGCAGTTGGAAAATATAAAAAGTCTCTTTGTACAGATGCATTAATGCCTAATGGAAAATATGTATCTGTGAACGGAATGATGGCAAAGGTCAGTAAAGAAGATATGAACCTGCTAAAACAACTAGCTGAAACAGAAAAGCTAAAACCTGTTATTGATAGAACTTACCGATTAGAAGAAATTGCTGAAGCTCATATATATGTAGAAAAAGGACATAAAAAGGGGAACGTTTCGATTACCTTAAAATAAAATATATTCTGAAAATATTATTGACAATTCTTTTTGTAAGATTTACTATTAGTACCATATTCAAAACTACATACACATACTCTTATCAAGAGTGGCGGAGGGACTGGCCCGATGATGCCCGGCAACCGAGCTTATGACGTATAAGCTAAGGTGCTAATTCCTGCAAAACGAGTTTTCGTTTTGGAAGATAAGAGAGGAATCTATTTCGTCTATTCGGCACCTCTCTTATTTTTGGGAGGTGCTTTTTATTTTGGAACGTATATGAAGGGGGATTTATAGATGAAAAAGGTATTATTAAGCATTGTAAGCGGAGCAGTATTATTATTAGGCGCATGTAGCGTGAGTTCAGATAAAGAGGTAAAAGCATTAGACGAGAAAAAGATTACTGTCGGTGTAACAGGTGGACCACATGAACAAATTTTTGAAAAGGTAAAAGAAGTTGCAGCAAAAGATGGTCTCGAAATTGATATAAAAGTATTTAATGATTATGTAGCGCCAAACGTATCTTTAGATGAAAAAAGCCTTGATGTAAATAGCTACCAAACGAAATCGTATTTAGATGTATTTAAAGCTGAACGCAATATGAAATTAGCTGAAGTATTTTCAACAGTAACATTCCCTATGGGCGTATATTCTAAAGATATAAAAGATGTAAAAGACTTAAAAGAGGGCGACGCAATTGCTGTACCAAATGACCCAACGAATGAACTTCGAGCTTTAAAATTATTTGAAAAAGCAGGGGTTTTAAAAGTTGATCCGAAGGCTACAGAAAAAGCGACTGCAAAAGATGTAATTGAAAATCCAAAAAAATTAAAGATTGTCGAATTAGAGGCATCTCAATTACCAACACAACTAAGTGAAGTGAAAGCAGCTGCTATTAACACAAACTTTGCATTAGGTGCAAAATTAAGTCCAGCGAAAGATTCTATCTTCCGCGAAGGAAAAGATTCACCATATGTGAACTGGGTCGTTGTTCGTACTGAAAATAAAGATGATGCCGTTGTAAATAAATTAAAGAAAGCTTATCAGTCTAAGGAAGTAAAAGAGTTTATCGAGAAAAAATTTGATGGTTCAGTTTTACCATCTTGGTAGGAGCTGACGATAATGATTGAATTACAAAACATATCCAAAGTATTTACAACAAAAAAAGGGAATGTTGAGGCTCTTAAGTCTACTTCCCTTAAAGTAGAAAAAGGCGAGGTATTTGGAATCATTGGGTATAGTGGCGCTGGTAAAAGTACATTGATTCGATGTGTAAATTTATTAGAAAAACCAACGACAGGAAATATCATTGTAAACCAACAAGACTTAACAACATTATCGACAAAAGAACTAGCAAAAGCGAGACAAAGAATCGGAATGATCTTCCAAGGATTCAATTTACTTAAAACTGTTACCGTTTATGAAAATATCGCATTACCGTTACGGCTTGCTGGCATTCCAAAAGCAGAAATTGAAAAAAGAGTAGAAAAGTATTTACGCATTGTCGATCTTTTTAATCGAAAAGATGCGTATCCAAGCGAACTTTCTGGTGGTCAAAAACAGCGTGTTGCAATTGCTCGTGCGCTATCACATGAACCTGAAGTGTTATTAAGTGATGAAGCAACGAGCGCATTAGATCCCGAAACAACCGATTCTATCCTTGATTTGTTATTAAAGATTAACGAAGAAATCGGAATTACGATTTTACTCATTACACATGAAATGAATGTCATCCAGCGTATATGTGACCGCGTTGCTGTTATGGAACATGGATCTGTAGTCGAAAGTGGGACTGTAAAAGATATTTTCACAAACCCACAACATGTAACAACGAAGAAATTTGTAAATAGCGCATTTGCAGCGAAAATTCCAGAAGAGGTACAGAAAGAACTACAAAGTACTGGAGAAATTGTAACACTTTCATTTATTGGCACTACTTCAGGGGAACCTGCCTTAGCCGTTGCCACAAAACGTTTCCAAGTGTATCCGAATATTTTATCCGGTAATATTACGCAGTTAAAACATGAAACATATGGGAAACTAGTCGTTCATATGCAAGGGGAACAAAATGAAATCCACCGTGTTTTATCATTTTTACAAGGGCAAGAAATCATCGTAGAAGGAGGTAGAACAGACTATGGGAAACAAGTCCTTTTTGGATGAATGGGGTAAAGTCATATGGGAAGCAACAATCCAAACATTTCAAATGACATCTATTTCATTACTCATCTCGATCCTTATTGCACTGCCACTTGGCGTCACACTTGTTTTAACGAGACCTGGTGGGCAACGTGAAAATAAAATCATCTATCCTATTCTTAATACAATTATTAATATCATTCGCTCTCTTCCATTTATCATTCTATTATTCTTCATCTTACCTTTTACAAAGTTTCTAATGGGAACGTCCATTGGCGTGCAAGGTGTTATCGTACCGCTTGTCGTCTTCACAGCCCCTTATATCGCACGTTTAATGGAGACAGCTTTACTAGAAGTCGATCGCGGTGTCATTGAAGCCTACCAAGCGATGGGCGTTTCTACTATAAAAATCATTTGGCACGTTATGGTGAAAGAAGCACGTCCCTCCCTTGTACTCGGATTAACAATCGCAACGATCGGCTTAATCGGCGCAACAGCAATGGCTGGCCTTGTAGGTGCTGGCGGGCTAGGGGATTTAGCATACCGCTTCGGACATTTACGCTACGAGCCTGAAGTAATGTATGCAACTGTCTTTATTTTAATTATCCTCGTTCAAGGATTACAGTCTTTAGGGAATGGTGTTGCACGAAGATTGAAGAAAGATTAAAAAAGAAGGCATCTCACCCTGGTGAGATGCCTTCTTTTTTATCTTTTAAATCCACCTTCTGAATGAATAACTTGCCCAGTAATCCACTTGGCTTCTTCACTTACTAGAAATTTAATGAGTCTAGCTGCATCCCTTGGCTCACCAATTCTGCCAAAAGGAAACATCGGCTTTAACCCTTGTTTTATCTCTTCAGTAATCCATCCTGTATCGGTTGGTCCTGGATTAATTGCATTCACTGTTATTCCTAAATGAGCTACCTCTGCTGACAACGTACTAGTAAGAGCATCAATAGCTCCCTTCGTTGTCGCATAAGCTAGTTCTCCTGCCATAGGACCTTGAAATTGCCCCGAAGTAATATTAACAATTCTACCACCAGATTTCTTATCAAATCCCCGAGAAAATTGACTACTTAACAGGGTACTCGCACGAACATTTACCATATAATGCTTATCTAATTCTTCAACAGTCAACGTAGAGAAATCATTATTCGTAGAATATGCTGCATTATTAATTAATATATGAGGGTACCCTAATTGTTCAGTAACTTTATTTATAAGCTCTTTTGGTGCATCATTCTGAGTTAAATCTAACTCCATACTTGATACTTTAACACCGTTTTTTAGTAACTCTTCTTTTAATTGTATTTGTTCATTTTTATCAACGCCCCAAGGCATCTCTTTATCGTAAGCTGTCCAATACGTAAAAAATATATCGTATCCTGATTCAGCTAATTCTTTACAAATCGCTGCCCCTATACCATCTAGACGACTTACCCCTGTAATAACTGCTACTTTATTTTTTAATTGGTTCATCATATACTCCTCCAAGTTTAAAGGACGCATATTTTATATAAGAGATATAAACTTTCCCACAAAAAAGACAGATACATAAAATAGACACCTATCCTTATAAAAGGGATGTACAAGCCAAATATGCATTCCTTGAATGATTTACAGATAACTAAATAAACCCTCGCTTATGAGAGCAAAATTTATCTATCTAGTAGTTTCTAATGATTACAAGTTCATCCACATATTGAGTCTTTGTCTCCTTTACATATATCTCTATTCTTAGTTTATCAAAGCAGATAAAATGTTACAAAAAATAAAACAATTATTCACAACCTATCCTTGTTCACATTCTCTCCATTGTGAATCTTTTCACATTGGATATATAATAAACGTGTAAATACAATATTGGAGGGATTTCAATGGTTATCAATTTTTTAAGAACTGATAAACGTGCTACTTTCATATTATTACTTTTACGGCTTTACATAGGATATACATGGTTCGCTGCTGGGATAGGCAAAGTCTTCGGACAATCTTTTGACGCAAGTGGCTTTCTAAAGGGTGCTATTGCTCAAGCATCAGGGGACCACCCTGCAGTACAAAGTTGGTGGGCAGATTTCCTTCAACATTTTGTCCTTCCAAACGCAGACCTATTTAGCTTTTTAGTTCAATGGGGAGAAATTTTAGTAGGTCTAGGTTTAATTTTAGGCGGATTAACAAAAACAGCTGCATTTTTCGGAATCATAATGAATCTTTCATTTTTATTAAGCGGAACTGTTAGTGTAAACCCAAACCTGCTTATTTTGACTATGTTCATTTTAGTTGCAGGGCAGAACGCTGGACGTATTGGATTAGATGGCTATGTTTTCCCTAAACTTTTCCGTAAAAACAACCACGGAATATATAAATTAAGTAAAACTGCGTAGTAACAATTTACTTTTAAAATATAAATAAGAAAAAGAGCCTGAATATAGGCTCTTTTTCTTATTTATCCTAATTTAAACTTTTAACGAACCACGAAAACCTCTGGCAGCATAGTAAGAGTCTGCTCCATTGTGGTACACGAAAACATGTCCAAAGCGATAATCGCAAAATAGAGCACCACCAAGCTCTCTAATATCTGAAGGTGTTTGTACCCAACTCGATGATTTCATATCAAAATCTCCAAGTTGTTGTAACTCTCGATATTGTTCTTCCGTTAATAACTCAATACCCATAGCGGCCGCCACATCAATAGCGTTATTTTCTGGTTTATGCTTTTTTCTTGATTCTAACGCTTCAAGATCATAACAAAGACTTCTGCGGCCTTTAGGACTCTCCTTTGAACAATCATAGAAAGTATATTCGTCCTTTTCTTCATCATAACCAATAACATCCGGCTCACCACCAGTTACTTCCATTTCGTTAAGTGACCATAATTTTTCAGCATTAGCTTCTATCTTCGCTTCAACTTTAGCCCATTCAAGACCTTCATGGCGGTTCATGTTTTTCTCAAAACGAGCTTGCAATACTTTCAATAACTCTTCACGTTTTTCTACTAATAAGTCATTTTTATTTCCTGTCATATTAGTCCTCCCTGATATATGTACTGATAGTAGTTTAAGTATATATTTTATAATAAATCATCTCAATATGAAGACCGTTTCGATCATATATCTTGTACAAACATCTATTACAAAGTCCTAAAACCCTCCATACTCTCTTCAAGCATATAGTGTGAAAACCACATCAAGTTCTGCTTCATAATAGCCACATGAACTCCTGGTTGGTCAGAACTATATGCCATTCCTTTAAATATAATTAATTCTGTATCAACTTCCATATCCATTAATCCTTGATATAGATCATATGCATTTGTAATTGGAATTCTTGCATCCTTTTCCCCATGTTGAATTAAGGTAGGCGTACAAGCTGATTTAATATACGTCATAGGTGATGTCTTCGTATATATATCTGGATCATTCCATGGAGTATTTCCTAAATACATTCTAATAAAGTAAGGTATATCTGTATTTACATAATGGGTACTCCAGTTAGTTATTCCACCGCCAACTGAAATAGCTTTAAACCTTCTACTAAATGTAGAACAGAAAGCTGATACATATCCACCGTTGCTCCATCCCATAACTCCTACTCTATCTTTATCTACTACCCCTTGATCAACTAGTTTATCAACTCCTGATATAACATCGTCGTAGTCAGCAATCCCCTGTTTTCTATAGTTAGCTTTTAAAAATTCATTACCATAACCTGAACTTCCTCTGTAATTTGGCTCTAAAACGATAAAGCCTTTTTCAACAAACTGTTCAATCGGATATTTCTCATTGAAGCAGTCTGAAAATATCGGAAAAGATGCCCAAGCCGGACCACCGTGAATTACTACTAATAAAGGATATTTTTTATTAGTGTCAAACTCTACTGGCGTTGATAAAACACCTTCTATTTCAAGACCATCACTACTTTTCCACGAGATGATTTCCCTGTTACTTTTAAGTTTCCCTTTGAAAAAGCTATTTTCATCCGTTATTTTTTTATCGTCTAAATAGATTTCAAAGGTTTCATTTGTTATAGCCTTATTATAGGTTATATGATTTCCATCCTTTGTTATAGAGGCATCCATTATAAAGCCATCTACCTTGTCGCTTAATGCTTCCACAGTGCCATCTTCAGCTAGTAATCCAATACGATAATTCGTTTTATCCTGCCATCTAATTAAAATTCCTTTAGCTGTCCACTGTAATGGCATAACTGTACTATCAAAGTTTGTTAGAGGCTGAATTACCTCTCCAGTATTCATATCATATATCTCTAACGTACTATCTTGTATATGGTTTCTATAGTAATCCTTCTCTCTTATGCTTGCTGTGTAACATATTTTACTGCCGTCAGGAGAAAAGCAAACACTCCCTCCCAACAACTTATCCACATTCAGCTTTTGTAGCTCCCCAGCTTTAATATGGAGTATGTATAGATCTCCATTTATATAATCTGCCATATTTGAGCTTGGTGTCGCCATAAATACAACCTTTTTACCATCATTTGAAATATCAAATTCATGGATATGAAAATCCTTACCATCCGTTAATTGATAAACAACTCTGTTCTCGTGTTCATCTGTATCACTTTGTATCACCTTTTCTATTTCAATGTAATATAAACAATTATTCTGGTGTTCCTTACCTATATGTTGAAAATCTCCATATAGGTCCTTACGTTTCTTTATCTCTTCACATTCTTTTGACTGCGTAACATAATAAAGACCCTTGCCAGTAGGACCCCATTTGAATGTACTGACTCCTTCTTTCTCATCAGTAATTTGAACCTCTCTATAATCATCTAGTGACTTAACAAATATCTGATTTCCCCCATCACCAACTGGACTAAGATATGCGATACACCTAGCATCTGGAGACCATAATGGGTGTGTACTATCTATATCACCATTTGATAATGGGTAACTCTGCTTCTTATCTTTTTCATATATCCATACATGATTCCTATATATATTGTCTTTCCAATCAGCCGTCTTCTTAACAAATGATACGTTTTTACCATCATCACTTATGTTTGTACTTGATACGGTTGGTAATGAAATAATCTCTTCTATACTTAAATATGTTTTTGCTTTCACTTTCATATAATAAGCCCCCTTGTAATGTCCATGAATCTACCGTCTCTTCTTGTCGTAATAAAGGAAATTGTTCACGGATACTTAAAATAGTAACGGAAAATTCAGATAAATAAAAGTGAATCCGATAAAGTAAAACTTTAATCTATAGGGCTCTTTCCGCTTATCAATTTTAGATGTTCTTTTTCGACACAAAAATACCCCTTTTAGATACAAATTTGTAAATTTATTTTAAAGCTATAACTATATGTTGGTTTGGAATAAAATTTGATAAAAATGAAGTCATAAATCTTTATTTAACAACAAAAAAATCCATTTTGAAAAAGCGATTGATCAAAATAGAATTACTCTTTTTAACTAAGTATGAGATTTTTATAAAAAAATTTTAATCAAAACTCACTTAGAATCTTTACTTGAAGAATAAAGCTTCGCATCTTTTTTGTAAACATCGTTAAACTAAGATAAATTTTGACTGCATCTGTAATTAATTGTAAAATATTATACATAGAAAGGTATTATAAAATAAATATAGAAGGGGTATGTTTTTTAGTTTTAAAGGGGCTAAAGCACATCTATTTTATGTTTTTAGAGGGAGAATTGAAAAATCATATGAAGAATTTCAAAAAGAGTACAGGTAAAATTTTACTAGCATCCGGATTAGTAGTTTCTATGTCAGCTTGTAGTGTAACTAGTTTATTTGGAGAAAAAGAAAAAACAAATGCTGAATCTGGTAAACAAGAAAGTAAAGAAACTAAGACAGAAGGTAAATCATCTGAAACAAAGGAAAAATCAACTAACTCAAAAGAAGAAAGTAAAGATGTTAAGATGATTATGGTTTTACCTGAGGATTACCCACAACTTATGGTAGACATTGAAGAAGACTTATTAAGACGTCTAGATTACTATGATGCTTCTGTGAGGGATAATAAAAAGGGAAGTAAGTCAAATGAAGAGGTACGAGATAGTATTAAAGACTTAGATAAAGTATTTAATAAAATAGAGCGTATAGATGCACCAGGAAAATACAAGGAAGATCATAAGGAAATTGTAAAAGCTGTTCAAAAGTTAAAAGAATCTTTCAAAGAAGTATCGAAGTTATTTGATTACTCTAAAACACTTAAAGATACGGATGATGCAATCATAGATAAAGCAAACAATAAATTAGATGAAGCAAAACGCATTTGGAAACCTGTATTTGATAAGTTAAAAGCGGAAGCTAAGGGTGGTTCAACAACTACTTCTACAACAAGTGGTACTAGTTCTTCTAACTCACCGAGTTTATCTAGTGGTAATACAGTTAAAACATACAGTACCCAAGATACAACTGGTATATTCAAAGGAAAAATTGATACACCAGACGAGGATTCCGCTAAGTTTAAGAATGTACAGAACAACTATAAAGACGGTACAGAGCTTGTAGGTAATTGGGGTATTGATTACGGAGACGGAGTCAAAACTACGTTAGTCCTAAAAGCAGATAAGACATTTGAAACATATGCAAATGGTTCTTATCCAAATAAAGATAATTACTTAACAGGAACATACCAAGCAGACGTTTCTTCCCATCAGTTAACGCTAATGGTGGAAAAAGGAACTCAAAATGGTCAAGAAGTGAAATTGGAAAGACCTATTTATTCATCATATGAGGTTAAAAATTTAGATGGTAAAGCATTACAGATTTTCCACATAGACGAACAAGTAACAATTTGTTATGTAAAACAATAAATAAATAACTAAAAGAACTCTGTAAAATGATTTTTACAGAGTTCTTTTCTTAGTTTTAATTTATTATAAACTATCAAAATTTATTTCAAACGCATAACTATATTTATTAACCTACCAATCTCCTACTCAACAGTAACAGACTTAGCTAAGTTACGTGGCTTATCAACGTCACACTCGCGGTGAAGTGCTGCGTAGTACGAGATAAGTTGTAATGGAATAACTGCTACTAGCGGTGCTAGTGCTTCGTGTACAGCTGGTAATACGAAGCTGTCACCTTCCATTTCTAAGCCTTTCATTGAGATGATACATGGGTTAGCTCCGCGTGCTACTACTTCTTTCACGTTACCACGAATTCCAAGGTTTACGTGCTCTTGTGTAGCAAGTGCGATAACTGGTGTACCATTTTCAATTAAAGCGATTGTACCGTGTTTTAACTCTCCTCCAGCGAATCCTTCTGCTTGGATGTAAGAGATTTCTTTTAGTTTTAACGCACCTTCTAATCCTACGTAGAAGTCTACGCTACGTCCGATGAAGAAACAGTTACGCGTTGTTGCTAAAAATTGTTTTGCTAATGCGTCCATTTCTTCTTTTTGATCACAAAATTCTATCATTGCATTTGCTACAAGTCCTAGTTCGTGTGTTAAATCGAAATCAAGAACTTCACCTTTTGCTTTAGCAATATCAGCCGCTAAAATTGAAAGTACTGCAAGCTGTGCTGTGTAAGCTTTCGTTGATGCAACTGCAATTTCTGGTCCAGCGTATAACGGAAGTGTATAATCAGCTTCACGAGAAAGCGTAGAACCAGGCACGTTTGTAATTGTTAATGCTTTATGGCCCATTTCATTTGTTTGTACAAGTACTGCACGGCTATCAGCTGTTTCACCACTTTGTGAAATGTAAATGAAGAATGGTCTTTCTGTTAATAATGGCATGTTGTAAGAGAATTCACTTGCCACGTGTACTTCAACTGGCATTTTTGCAAACTTCTCGATAAATTGTTTTCCAACAAGACCTGCATGATAACTCGTTCCACATGCAATGATGTAAATACGATCGCTATCTAAAATCGCATTGCGGATGTCTTGATTTAATTCAATTTCGCCATTTTCATCTTGATACTTTTGAATTATATTACGGATTACAAGTGGTTGCTCATCGATTTCTTTAAGCATGAAATGAGGATATGTTCCCTTTTCAATATCACTTGCGTCTAATTCCGCTGTAAACGGTGCACGTTCAATCGTTTCACCTTGTAAGTTTTTAATTGTAATACTTTCTTTCGTTACGATTACGATTTCTTTATCCATTAACTCAATGAATTGATCTGTAACTTGTAACATCGCCATAGCGTCGCTTGCCACAACATTAAAGTTGTCACCAACACCTACTAATAGCGGGCTTTTGTTTTTAGCAACATAAATCATGTTTGGATTTTCAGCATCAAGTAATCCGATTGCATAAGAGCCATGTAAAAGAGATAGCGTATTACGGAACGCTTCTTCTACACTTAATCCTGTGCTCACTTGTTGTTCCATAAGCTGTACGATAACCTCTGTATCTGTTTCACTTACGAACATTACATCTTGTAAATATTCCTTTTTCACTAATTCATAGTTTTCAATTACACCGTTATGAACTAATGTAAAGCGTTTTGATGTACTTTGATGCGGATGCGCGTTTACTTTACTTGGAACACCGTGTGTAGCCCAGCGTGTGTGTCCGATACCTACGCTTGCTGCTACGTTCTCATCTACGATTTCACGAAGTTTTGCGATACGGCCTTTTTCTTTGTATACAACAACACCGTTCTCTGCTTGTACTGCAATACCTGCTGAATCATATCCACGATATTCTAGCTTTTCTAAACCTTTTAATAAAATTTCCTTTGCATCTTGCTCTCCAATAAATCCTACGATTCCACACATGTTTAGTCGCCGTTACAAATGCTTACACTGCTCTGCGAACATGTAACGACATAGTCCGATACCATTTTTATTTATACTAAAAAACGGATTACATATTGCTAGCCCTGTAAGCTTGTAACGGCTTTCACCTTCCTCTCGATTGGGTTTAAGTCCGTATATACTTATACAGCTAGTTTTCATCCGTTCCTCTTCTCTCATCACACTTTCACCTTTGTCCACTAAGTCACCTTAATGATTTAAGTAAAAGCTTGCGGTTGTGATGAACAACCGGGAGTCATCCGCCGAAATCTCGATAAACCCCACCTCGTCAACTACACTATTTGTAGTTCTGGCGCTTTTATAATTTACAATATTTCCTTTGAGAAAAAGAACAAGACCATCTTATAACAAACATGGATAAACCGTCAATGAAATTTTTTTCATCGTCTATAAAACATATGAAAAAGGAGCACTTTTTGTGCTCCTTTTTCATATAAATTCAGCTAATTATTCAGCGCCAACTTCGGCTTTCACAACTTCTACAATGCGATGTACATATGCATCACAAACTTCTTGTGTTGGTGCTTCTGCCATTACACGAATAAGTGGCTCTGTTCCAGATGGGCGAACAAGAATACGGCCATCACCGTTCATTTCTTCCTCTACAACACGAATAATTTCTTTAATTTTTTCATTTTCTAATGCTAATTTTTTATCTGTTACACGAACGTTTACTAGCAATTGTGGGAATTTCGTCATTTCTCCTGCAAGCTCAGATAATGGCTTTTTCGTCATTTTCATGATGTTTACAAGTTGAAGTGCACTTAACATTCCATCACCAGTTGTAATGTAATCAAGTAAGATAATATGGCCTGATTGTTCTCCACCTAGGTTGTAACCTCCGCGCTTCATTTCTTCCATTACGTAGCGGTCACCAACTGCTGTTTTATCACTTGTAATATTATTTGCTTCAAGTGCTTTGTAGAAACCTAAGTTACTCATAACAGTTGAAACAACTGTATTATGTTTTAATTGACCCGTTTCTTTCATGTACTTCGCACAAATGAACATAATTTGATCACCGTCAACGATGTTTCCTTTTTCGTCTACAGCAATTAAACGGTCGCCATCGCCATCAAAAGCAAGTCCGATATCCGCACCTTTTTCTTTTACCAATTCAGCTAAGCCTTCTGGATGTGTAGATCCTACACCCTCATTAATATTCATACCATTTGGAGAAGTTCCCATCGTTGAAATATCAGCTTCTAGGTCTGCAAATAAGTATGGAGCTAGAGAAGAAGTTGCACCATGTGCACAATCTAAAGCGATATGTAGGCCAGAGAAATCTTCTTCAACAGTTTGTTTAATGTACTGTAAATATTTTTGTCCACCTTCAAAGTAATCACTCACTTGTCCAAGATTAGTACCTGTCGGACGTGGTAGTTCATCAACTTCTTTGTCTAATAAAGCTTCAATCTCAGCTTCTTGCTCATCTGTTAATTTAAAGCCGTCTGAACCAAAGAATTTAATACCGTTATCTTGTACTGGATTATGAGATGCAGAAATCATAACACCCGCTTGTGCGTCTAGTGCTTTTGTTAAATAAGCAACGCCCGGTGTAGAAATAACGCCAAGGCGCATTACTTCTGCTCCAGTTGATAATAGCCCTGCTACTAAAGCTCCTTCTAACATATGGCCAGATACACGTGTATCACGACCGATAATTACTTTTGGACGATCTGTATCTTTTGTTAATACATAACCACCAAAACGTCCAATTTTGAAAGCTAATTCAGGTGTTAACTCCTTATTTGCAACTCCGCGTACTCCATCTGTACCAAAATATTTACCCATTATGATTCGCTCCTTTTTCTTGCTCTTTTTGATTGTGATTATCTACTGTTGGTTCTTGACTCGTTTCTTTATCTTTATCTTGATTTTGATTTTGGTTTTGATTCTTTTCCTGTTCTTTTTCTGAATCAGGTTCAGGATTTTTTGGTTTCTCATTTTGATTTTCTTGATCGGTGTTTGAATCCGGTTGTTGACCGTTACCCTGTACTTCTTTATCTGGTTTTTCTTTCTTCACAATAGTAACTTTAGCACTTTTTTGTTTTGGCTCTATTGAAATATTACCAGGACCACTCACTTGAATGGAAATATCTTTCGTTCCTGGAGATACATTTTGCAGATTAATTACCGCTGTTATTTGAGCAGCTGTTATTTTATCTACTATACTTGCTTCTCCTGAAATATCAACACTTATCTTTCCATCTTGCGGCGAAAGTAGCTGAGCAGTAACATCTTTAGAAAGTCCATTTTGCTGGATTGGGATACCATCAATCGTTTTTGTTTTCGTTTGTTTTGTTTTTTGCACTCCCACCGAAACCTTCACTTGATTCGGTTTTGCACTTGTTACACCCTTGGGTAATAAAACAGAGGCATCGAATGTTGTAGACTCTGTCAATTGACTAAGATCTACTTCGACCCCCTCTAGCGATTGTATATTATCCAAAATATCTTTTGGACCAACTATAGTTACTTCTCTCGGCTCAACACTGATATTTGTAACTGCCAATCCTTCTGCTAAACTCCCCTTCTTCGTATACGTTACAGGAACAGTTTTTTCAGTATTATTGGCTGTAGTTTGCGTTGCCACATTCAACGTTACACTAATCTTAGATGGACTTGTTCTTACATTTAAACGTTTTCCTTCTTTATTGTATAATGTAACTTCGGGCGTTTTTGTAACAGTTTTATTAACACCTTTTAAATCAACATACGCTTTGGCAGATGAAATACTTTCAATTTCTTCTTTCGTCCCAACTACCTCAACAGTATCCGGTTTAAGGCTTGATTTTTCTAGTGTAGTCCCCGCTGGCATCTGATCCTCATTTGATAATTTCAGATCTACATGAACATATTTTCTCGCCTTTTCATGAAGAGTAACTTTAATTGTTGATGGCTGAACTGTTCCTTTCACATCATCTGGAAGCCCGTTCGTTTTTAAAGAAATCTCATAAGTTCCTTTTGGACTATCTCGCAAATCAATCGGTATATCAAATTGTTTTTTTGCTTTTGCTGTAGCAACTGATGCTTTTGGGCCTTCTAATTTCACCTTAACGCCCTCTGCTGGAATACCACTTACAATATATTTCTCCTCATCATACTTAAGATTAATAGCATAATTAGTTAATGTTTCTTTCGTATCATTTGCAAAAGGTAATATACCTGATGTCGTATTTTTTTCAGTTAACGTCGCTGACATAAAAAGCATACACGCCAATAGTAATGAGATCCCTTTTAAAAACCAATGATTCTCCATTAACTTATCCATGACGCTTTCTCCTCCAATTCCATAAAGACGAAGAAGTCGTTTTTTCGTTTCCACTAAATTCAGCTAATAACATATCCTTCAGCTGTTCTGTCTTCAAATCACGATGCAACTTACCATTTTTCGTTAAAGAAATTTGACCAGTTTCTTCAGACACAACTACTGTAATACTATCAGTAACTTCACTAACTCCCATGGCAGCACGATGTCTAGTTCCTAATTCTTTAGAAATAAACGGACTTTCTGATAATGGAAGATAGCATGCTGCTGCTTTAATTGTACTTCCTTGCATAATTACCGCTCCGTCATGAAGAGGTGTATTTGGAATAAAAATATTAATAAGTAATTCCGATGATACGTTTGCATTAAGCGGAATACCCGTTTCCACATAATCACCCATACCGGTCTCTTTTGACAAAGTAATTAATGCACCCATTCTACGTTTCCCCATATATTCGGTTGCTTTTGCTATCGCAGTTGCAACCATTTCAGGTTCATCATCCTCATTTGTTCCAACACGCGAAAATAAACTTCCGCGCCCTAGCTGCTCAAGTGCTCTTCGCAATTCTGGCTGAAAGATAATAATAACGGCTAAAAATCCCCACGTTAATACTTGTTCAGTTAGCCAAGATAGCGTACGCAATTCAAGGAAAATACTTATCATCTTAACGACGATAATAACTGTAATCCCTTTTAAAAGTTGAACAGCTTTCGTCCCTCGGATTATAAGAATTAGCTTATATATAATAAACCATACAATGGCAATATCTAATGCCGTACTAAGATATTTCAAAATGGTCGTATCTTCAAAAGGCATGCTATCCCTTCCTCCTACTTACGAGCAATTCTATCCATATATTGAAATATTGTTTTATGCTCTATCTGTATGTATTTCCAACAACTAGTTAATTATACCATACATGAAACCAACGACAATTACAAACAACCCCCTTTAGCTCAAATTGGTAAGATGTCAAACATTTTTATTGTACAGTATAATATAAATCATTATTATACGCCTATTTTCAAATAAAAAAAGCAACTTCTCAGTTGCTTTTCTTACATTTATTTTAGTTTTTCACCGAATAAAGAACCCATTAAAGCAACTGCTGTTGTTGCCGTTCTATTTCTCTCATCTAAAATCGTATTTACCTCAACAAATTCAGCAGATGTGATAATATCAGCTTCTGCTAACATTTCCATCGCCAAATGACTTTCACGATAAGATAGACCGCCAATTACAGGCGTTCCAACACCTGGTGCATCATGAGGATCAAGACCGTCTAAATCTAATGATAAGTGTACACCATCAGTATGAGATAAATATGCGATTGTTTCTTCCATAACAGCCGTCATCCCCATACGATCAATTTCATGCATTGAGAACACTTTAATACCTTCATTGCGAATGAAATCTTTTTCTCCTTCATCCAATGCACGCGCACCGATAATTACGACATTCTCTTTTTTCACCTTTGGATATGCTCCGTACAAATCTACAAGTGAAGAATGTCCATAACCTAAACTTGCTGCAAGTGACATACCATGAATATTTCCAGATGGTGAAGTTTCCTCTGTATTTAAATCACCGTGTGCATCATACCAAATAACGCCTAAGTTTTTATAATGTTTTGCTACACCAGCTAATGTACCGATAGCAATACTATGGTCACCACCTAATACAAGTGGAAAACGACCTTCTTCTATAATATGATCCACCTTACTTGCTAATTCATTACATACAGTTGCAACTTGTGTAAGGTTTCTTAATTTTGTATTTTCATCTATCTCTTTTTCTCTCTCTATACATATATCTCCCATATCTTTAACGTCATATCCAATTTCTTCAATTCTTTCAATTACCCCTGCATAACGGATCGCGCTCGGTCCCATATCAACTCCACGACGCATCTGTCCTAAATCCATTGGAACTTCAATAACTGAGATTTCTTTTTTCATAGATAGTATCCCCCTTTTATGCCTTCACTAAATATTTTAAATCTTTTATATAGTCTGACTCAATTCGACATTTTTCTGTATGGATATACAATTTATTCACTTATATTTATGCTGAAAACCAAATTTCAAGACTATTCTATGTATAAAGTTAACTTAATGAAACAATCGCAATCACTATTATTAAATAATAATAATAATAAAACACTCCTACATTTAGAAGTGTTTTTCTGATGCTATTTTCCATACTATTGCAATATTTTTTGTTGTCATTTCGATATTTTCTTCTGCTACTTTATATGCTTCTTCTAGTGTCATCGGTCTCGTTGTAATACTAAATACCGCATCTATTCCTTTCTCGTACACAGCTGAATAATCAGATGATACAGACCCTCCAATAGCAATTACAGGCACCGAAAAACGTTTCGCACGCCCCGCAACACCCACAGGAGCCTTTCCATATGCAGTTTGTTTATCTATTCTACCTTCACCAGTTATAATGAGATTTGCATCTTCTATATGTTTATTGAAATTTGTATAATCTAATACAATTTCAATGCCCCTCCGCAAGTCTCCCTTTAACACTGAAATAACAGCCGCTCCCATTCCTCCCGCTGCCCCTGCACCAGGTATTTCAGATACATCAAAAGATACATATCGTTTAAGCATATTCGCATAATGTTGTAAATTCTCATCTAGCTCTTTCATCATCTCTACATTTGCACCCTTTTGTCTCCCAAATATGAAAGATGCTCCCTGCATTCCGACTAATGGATTATCCACATCACATGCCGCTTCTATCTTTACCCCCTTTAAGCGTGGGTCCATTCGTGAAAAATCAATAGCAACAATCGAATGTAATGTGCCTCCAGATGGATCTATTACTTCACCCTTGTCATTTATAAATCTTACTCCTAAAGCTGCTAACATACCTGCCCCACCATCATTTGTAGCACTTCCTCCAAGTCCTAAAATTATGTACTCCACTCCTTGATCTAACGCATGTAATATAAGTTCTCCTGTTCCTTTTGTCGTTGTAATAAGTGGGTTGCGCTTTTCAACTGGAACGTGCTGTAATCCTGATGCTGCTGCCATTTCAATAAACGCTGTCTTTTTATCTTTAGAAATGCCATAAAAAGTTTGTATACCTTCTCTAAGCGGTCCTGTCACACTAATTGATATAATTCTCCCCCCTGTAGCATCAACAAGTGATTCAACCGTCCCTTCTCCTCCATCTCCAATTGGTATTTTCACATACTCTGCATTAGGAAAAATTGCTCTAAAACCTCTTTCAATAGCTCCACATACTTCTATAGCTTTTAGGCTTTCTTTATATGAATCAGATGCAATAACAACTTTCACAATTATCTCCCCATCCCTTATTTTTACGTTTTCTTCATTTTAAACGACAAGTATAAAAGTTGTCTTTTTAAACACAAAAAAAGCTTACATCGTATGATGTAAGCTTTTTTATTTAGATGGAGCCTAGCGGGATCGAACCGCTGACCTCCTGCGTGCAAGGCAGGCGCTCTCCCAGCTGAGCTAAGGCCCCTTATTAATTAAGCGGAAGACGGGATTCGAACCCGCGACCCCAACCTTGGCAAGGTTGTATTCTACCACTGAACTACTTCCGCAAAAATGATGAGCCATGAAGGACTCGAACCTTCGACCCTCTGATTAAAAGTCAGATGCTCTACCAACTGAGCTAATGGCTCGTAAATGGCTGGGCTAGC
>NZ_JAKUGE010000030.1:0-61637 GCF_022663795.1 Bacillus cereus group sp. BfR-BA-01349 | reverse complement strand
AAAAAGTAGAGATAACTTCAAAGCTTTACCTATCGCGACCCGTAAGGGTTAGTAGCTACCCCAGCCCTCTCGGGCTAGGATGCTACACATTTGTGCGCCCGTTCAAAGAGTTCCCTGCACAATCTCGTAAATATAAAGTCATTCTGACAATTGCAAGTCAAACACTATCTCAATTAGCTTTGGATTTCATAGAGCAGTATATGTTTACTTTACTAGGTTCGTTCCGTAACAAGATGATATTTGGTGATGTAACACCATATGATGCGAAAATTTTCTCTGACATGTTTGGTGAAACAGAGGAATTTAAAGAATCCGAATCCGAACAAGGGATTTCTCCTATGCAAGACAACCCTGTTAGTCGATTAGGATCAACCTATCAGAAAGCAAAAGAAGTTGTTATGTCACCAGGAGATATTATGGGACAAGGTGCATTCATCTGTGCAGCTCGTATTGTACAAGACAACCATGTGCAACCTGTCCAACAAATTACGAGTAACTTTGTACCTAAAGAAGAATTCGCACATGCACTCATACAGGTTGAGGAGCGAACAGGCCAATATTGGGAAAATGAACGTCTTCGTCTTATTAATGAATCTATTGCAAAAGCAAATCCTATGAAACATGTAGACGCAGAGAACATGAAGAAAATACAACCTTTGCCGCCTATACAAGAGGATGAGATGAAACAGAATAGCTCTATAGAAACAACCGAAGAGCAACAACACATTGTATCATTGGAGGATTATAAGGAACACAAGTCTCAAAATGAAATTCTACCTAATGATCCTGGAGCTATGAACCAGCAGGGAGATATTGATGATGAGGCTGAAAATAAGTTGTATGAAGAAATTAAGGAATTTATTATTGAATCACAACAAGTCTCGCCATCTCTTCTGCAAAGAAAATTCAGGATTGGCTATATGAAGGCTATGCAATATATTGAGAAGTTAGAACAAAATCTAGTTGTAAGTTATTACACAGGGGATGGTCCTCGTAAAGTATTAATTTCAAATAGTAGTAGTATACCAGAAGAACCGAGTGTTAATACTACTCATACTTCTGACAATACTATTTCTCAGGAAGTAGCGATTCCAAGCGAAGACAAAGGAACCGTACAAGAGGAAACAAATATAGAAAGTATAAGCACTGCAATAACAGAACCAGTCGTGAACGAAGATATAGTGGAAGTCATAGATATAGAATCACCTCTAATGGATGAATGCCATGAAATAAACATGGAGGTAGCAGAACTAAACAAAGAATTGTCTATTACTATGCTAGAGCAAGATTGGAATACGGATTCGATCATTCATTCCAGGATTCCCGATGAGCCTGAACCACTGCTAGAAGAATTCCCAACAGATGGACTTCCCGTTCCAATAATAGAAACTGCAGAAATAAATATAGAATCTACATCAAGTCCAGTTACAAAAACAGATTCAGACGAAACATATGTAGAAATCAACACGATCCCAATCGCAGAAACGCTTAATCATACGGAAGAAAATAAGCTTGATGAAGATGTAGCAAAAGTTTACGAATCTATTAGTGTTACTGTTCATGAAAACTTAGAAAAAAATAGGGAAGATCATTCGAGAGATGATAAGAAGCAACCTGAATCTAAACGTATGAGTTACAAAGAACGCCAAGAGCTCTTAAAATCTCAGCAAAAAAATAAGAATAATACTACGCATTCGCTGCTTAATAAAATTGAGCAACCAAAACAAAAGACATCTAACGTAATGAGTAAGGAATTGAACAATTTCTTTGATTAATAGTTTGTAAACCTCAAATTAAATCTAGTGAGACTGCATTCTAGATTTTGATTTTCTGTCGATAAATATACAGAAGGTAGCAGAATATGCTTAGAAAAGACATTCTAGATTTTCTTTTAAGAGTTCAATCAAAACTAGAGTATAAAACAAAGCTACAATAGGGGGGAACTAAATGAATACAGAACACAAGCGGAAAATTCAATATTTTATAAGAAGAATCAAAATGGTTGCTATTACTATAATTACAATTAAATTAATTCGTGTATACTTCAAAAGTAACCCAAAGATAATAGATGATGTGCACATGGCATTCAAAAACATAGACGAAAACTTACTTGCTCATGCCATTGGACAACTGTTTTTGTTTAGTTTGATTTTAGGATGTGTGGCTTTATTAGTGGGATTTTTGTTTTACAGATACAGTTTTTTAGAAAAAAAGATTTGTTCATATATCGTTTTATTTTTAATTGTTGATTCGGTGTTTTATTACATTTTCCCCGAAATACCTATATCAATCTTAAAAAGTGTATTACTAAAAACTGCATAATTTAAATTCTAAAAAGGCATAGTTTCAAATATGAGACTATGTTTTTTTATTGAGAATTCCAATTATACATTTTAAAATCATTACATATAAATTATTATATTTATATGACTTCTTAAATAAATTGAATCGGGTGAACATAAGCAATGGAAAATGAATATATAAAAGTGAAGGCAATAGAACAGATGTATCTATCAGCAATGTGCTTAATACTATTAGGAAATGAAAAGAGTAAATTCCCGATTGAACAATCATTGGAAATAACTAAAATAATGGAGGTATCTAGTAATGAATTTTCATCTATTGTAAAGTTTTTTCAAAAAAAGGAGCAGCGTACTACCAAAGAATTAGAACAAGGCCCCATCAAGTATAATGAGGTAAAAAAGAGGGAATTCGAAATAGAAACATCTGCTGCCTCAACACTTGTGTTACTATTAAGCAGACTAGAGGAAACATTAGCAAGTTTGTTTGATGTACTCACTAAGTTTGATTCTAATCTCCCCCGAGAATTAGACCTGTCTAATTCTGTCATGAATGAGTACCTTAATTTCTTTGAGAAATGTATAGATGATAGAGAAAAAAATTTCATTATCGGAACAAGAAATCACCAGTTACTTACTTTTTGGCTGAGATTTAGAGATAATATTGTACATAGAAATAATAAGTATGATAGGGATATCTTACAGCTTGGTAGAAAACTAAAAATAAGCATTTCCTATGATTTAATAAAAGATAAATTTAAAATTCAAATGAGAGATGTAATATTATTGGCTGAACTTTGTGCTTTAATTTTAGAGAAATGTATTCTTAATGGATTATGTAGATATTTTGGCATTGATGAATGGGCAGTTAAAAATCTTAAAATGCGTAGTGAAAACGCACATATAAATCGGGAATTACGAACATCACATTTTTAATTAATGTACATGAAGGATAAGCTTGATATGACTGCTATAATTAGAACCCAAAAAATCCACTTGTAATCAATCTAAAATTATTCTTGCATTTGAGTAAAAATACCATTATATTTATATTAACAACTATATAAATAAACAATATTTTACGTGAAGGACACACCTTACGTACCATCCCAACGGTACAGGTGTGTCCTTTTTTACGTTCTAGGAGGAACCTATAATGGCAGAAGATAAGACAAACACTCAAACTGTAGAAGAACTTGGAATGGCTTTTGAATCAGCGAATCCGCAAGGTGACACACTGCTAGAAACAAACTTTAATCAATTTGAGCGAGTTCGTGATCATGAACTCGAAGAATTAGCTCGTATGAAACGTGAGCGTACTGTAGGGAAAGGCTTGATTACAGTCGTATCCGAAAAACTATTCCCGACTAAAAACGGAAAGTCTGAGCGTATACAAGTGCTTACAATGCAGATTGGTACTCATACAACAGCATATTGCCCTATTACAGAGGCAGGTATAAATGTTCCTAAAAATCCTCAATGGCTAGTGGGTAGAACAAAGCCTGTTATTATTGAACACTTCCAGAAAACTGAAGAAGGCAATTTTGCTGTTGTATCTATCACAGCAGGGGAATTGTCACTTCAAAAAAGATTATATGAAGAAGTAACAGCACAAGAGGGCAATAAGGTATATACAGGAACCGTTTCAGGACATATCCCTTCTGCACAAACTGTCTTAGTTGAAATTCATGGTGTAACAGTAGGGGTAAGGTACTCACACTGGTCCTATTCATTCGTTCGTCCAGAGGATATCGTCATTGGTGATGTTATAGAACTTATCATCGATAAAGTAGTGGAAAAGGATGGCCGTTATGAATTTAGAGGAAATAAAAAGAAACTAGAAACAGATCCAATTGAAAAACTGTTAGAACTAAAGAAACGCCGTGATCGCTTTGTAGGTAAAATAGTAGGGGTAGATGCAATTGCGGGTATTTTTGTAGAGGTTGCACCAGGAATTCAGTTTAAAGGACTTAAGAGCCGTAATCTTGCCAATCCAACTGTAGAAGATGCAAAAAATCAAACGATTGTTACATGTGAGCTGCTTAATATCGACGCCAAAAATAGAAAAGGAACAGTGCGTATCCTAAATTATCCGCAGGGACAAAGTAAAAAATCTAATTCGTCAATTTTCCAATTTTAATGGATGACTATGCGTACAATAGAGAAACAATTATCTACTTATGTTCCTTCTATTCCTCATTTATCAAATGAGGATGTACAAGGACTTCAAATATATCGAATACATGAACTGGATAAAACCTATGTATTCCATTCTTATGACGAATTGGTTAAGTTTAAGCAGCGTTTAACAGAAGAACAGTATGCCGTACTTGCTTTCATTGGTGTTCATACATCTGTTCGATTTAATCATTTATTATATTTATTCAAGGATAAATATTCACGTAAGAAAATAAATGATGCACTTCAAGGATTACTTTACTATCGTCTAATTGAAAAATGGCAAGTGGAGAATTTTGATATGGAGATCTTTGAAGAAACATATACGTTATCCGATAATGGCTATAAGCTATTAAAATACTGGCAAGGAAATATGTTTTTCTTTGCTCCAGAGCGAATTGATAATCACGGTAAATATGTTCACCTACGTTATTGGCATGATATAGATCTGCTCTGCCATCTACGCTATGCTCCATCCTTTTTAGGGCATATTATGCATCCATCCATTAGTAAAGGGGTTTTTACCCCTCCTTTAAGTTTTGCAGTGCAAGCCGGAGTAAATCAAGAGTTTAATTTTGTTGTATACTCCACGCTATTAACAGATAAAAAGGATCGCTTGAAAATGATTATTGCTAGATGGAAAGATTTCGTAGAGTCAGGTAAAGATATTATCATGAGGGGTTTGGGGAATAACCCTACAATCTTAGTTATATATGTTTCTACTATTCAGCAAGCACAACGTATTAATAAAGAACTATTATTAGATTTAATTCCTGGTAGAGTTTTATTATGTATAGGGGAGACCTTACATGTACAAGGATTACAACATGCATTCTATCAGCCTCTTGCAGAAGGGGAGATTAAGCAATTAAATACAAAGTTATTTACAACAAACTAAGCCATCTTTACAAGCTGTCGCTTCAAAGATGGCTTGTTTGCGCTTTTACAAAATCTTATATTACTTATAAAATTTTGTACGCTTTATTAAAAGTCACATAAAATCTTAATTTTTCTATCCTCTCTCTTTTAATTTAAATACTTTATAACATTTTGGTTAAATAATAAATTTTGATAGGCAATCGGGACTTTAAATTCTCTATATGTTTGTATCATTTCTTTACATTTGATATATGGTATATGCTCATTTGGAGAATCTTCTACTATTTTTTTCGCTTTCTCAATACATGGTCCAAAAGCATACAAGCAAGTAGCAACTCTTTCTCCTTTATGAAATACATACATTTCATTTCCCATTGTCTCAATTTTTATATAAGTCTTAGAATATGCTTTCTTAAAAGATTCTACATATAAACTCAACGATTCTTCCAAAATATCAACATAATCCTTACATGTATCTTCAAAGGGAACTCTCCACTCTTCTTTACCTGGTATCTCTGAAAGCGCCTTTAAAGTAAGTAAGTGTAAATTACATGCAATAACTAATCCACCAAATCCTTTTATATCATAGGACTTAAAGTTTTCCACTAATTCTGAAGCGTATATTTGAGCCGCCATTAATATGGCTTCATCTTTAGTATCGGCATAGTACTTCAATTGCTTCCTAAGGTGCTCACATGCACTAATATATTGTTTCAAAAAAGCTTCATCTATTTTCGCATCAATATATGAGCATATTTCCTCAATCGCTTGTTTAAAAATACCCTCAAAATTTATATCGTTATTAAGAAACGTCTTTTTTATATAGTCTCCAGCTAAATCTTTAATAATGCCAACAGCAATTGAAACTGCAAATGCTGTCCAAGAAAATGGTTCCAGCAGATCTTTATTTTCAGTATTCATAATTACCTCCAAATGCTAATATTTGTAGCAGTCACAAATTACTACCATAATAGTATTTAACCTAATAATAATTGGTATACTAAGGATCATTAAATTTCATTTTATTAAAAAGTGAATAGCGAATATATCTGAAGTCTTATCAAGAACGATTTATTATTTTCTACATACATCATTATTTTTCCCTTACTCAATATCAAGAAATATTCAAAAAGAACTTAAGAAAACTAATTATCCTGTATCTGCCCCTATACAAATTACGGATTTTACGAAATAATATTCTTTGACACCTTTATACAAAATAACAATATATACAAATATAACCATTTGTGTAAAGGAATATATTTGAAAGGGGTAAAGCATTGCTACGTATACAACGAGGGTACATGTGTGATCCAGATGATAATGAGGTCATTGTGAACGAAATTTTCTACAACGCTGCATCCGACCAAAAGTTAGGCAGCAAAATGAGTGTGTTTGCTGCAGAAAAACTACCTACTTCCATTTTTAAAAAAGTTCAAGAAAGCGAAAGTATGTCTTATATGGAAAGTATGGAAGTAGACGAACAAACCATTCCAGAAATACTTTGTTATTTAGACCAGAATCAAAAGCCAGAAAAACTTTATTTTGAAATGCAGTACATGAAGTAACACCAAGAACTGAAAATAAGTGGGGAGTTATAAACGTAGATACAGAGGCATTATTATATGGTACATAAAACAACTACATATAATCTCCCTTCTTATTTTTATTTGTTCAAAACAATTGAATACGATATAAAAATAGATTAATATATAACTATATTTATTGTTTAATTGATTCCGTTTATTCCCACACCTTTTTTGTGTTGTGGTTGAGTTGTAGAAGCAAGTTGCGTCTTGTTTCATTTTTGAAAGGGCTTCTTTGAGCCGATTAGTGTATATATAGCTTTTTTTGCTATACACATTTTTAATCGACCTGAAGAAGCCCTTTTTGTGTTGTCTTCGAGTTAGGAATCACTGCTACATAGACCTTCGGGGCTAATAATATGCTAGATGAGAACAGCACACAATTTGTGCTTTTTTTATTTGGAAAAGAGGATGATTAGATGAAATATAAACATGCAATTACTTTAGATAAACCAGCATTATCACTAGGGGAAATTATATCAATTTTTCAAAAGAAAGAAATCACTGAACCAATTAGAAGTCGTGAAATTACTATTTTTCAAGATACTGTAGGTATGATTGGGGATAGAATGAAAGACTTCGATGTCGACTATTATGATTATAGGGACTTTATTATGGAACTCGATTATCATGATTGTGACGATGACTGTGATTTCGAATTTCAAAGAAGAAGTTTTGAATACCAATATGGGAATCCATGCGAAATAGAAGATCGTATCCAAGAATGGGGCCACTTTTTTATTAAAACAATGGAATCCAAAAGAGAGGTAGTAAAATCTGAATATAGAAGACCTTCTACTATACCGCCTACGGAAGAAGAACTAAAACGAGTAGAGTATGATAAAAGAAGAGCAATAGAATGTAGCGAACTGTTTCGTATGTCTTATGAGACATTAAAAGCTATTTTAAAAGAATCCCCACATACTGTTATTGAGATTATTCAAAACATAGAGTTGGAGAACACAAGGATACTAGAGGAACTTCCTACCCATTTAGGTATACAATTTGCTTATAAAGAAGAATTAAAGGAATTATATATCTATTATGGAGAAAAACACTTACCAGGTCTTTATCGTCTTTTACTATTGTTAAAGATTTTTGAATTTGACTGTAAAGAAAGAGAGTAATGCCTAATTTGTAGTAAAGTAGATAAGGAATAGAATGTGAAAAATAAGAACTAGGGTATTTATATAGAATTAAGTTACTTGTTGCAATGCTAAAAGCACAAGGAAATAGAAAATGAAAACCTGAGAGGAGTACTATAATATGATTACAGTTAACCGAGGATATATGTATGATCCAGATGATAATGAGGTCTTAATTACAGAAATTTATTATCAAGCTGGTACAGATACTAAATTAGGAAGTAAAATGGATAACTTATCTTATTCAATCATTCCTAATGAAATTAAAGAAAAAATCGAAGCAGCTGCTTCCTTATCCTATGTGGAAAGCATTGAGATGTCTCAGCGATTAGCTATCGTATATCAAAATGAACTTAACATGTATGGAAAACCAGAAAAATTGTACTTTGAATTAACAAGTATATAAGAGGGAGAAAGACATTGGGCATATTTGTTCAATGTCTTTTTTTATTAATCTGCAGAGGAGAATATATAATGAATAGTGTAACTGAAATAGAAACGAGTCTTTGGACAATATGTGTAGGGGATGTTTTTAGCAATGGTCGTATGCCGTACCATCTAAAAGGTGTTTAAATCCGTAAATAATATTATTCCATAAAAAGTCCTTTTTATAGGAAAAGGAGGTTGCATGCCCCCTTATTATACAGTAATTAAGCTCCAACGTTGATTCATTAACAATTAAATACAGACATATCGGGGGAATTCTAGGTAATTTCTTTAAATTTCTTCTTGTTGAAAGTAACAGAAAAACAGTTCATTTTTTGAATACACTAGTACCTCTCAGGTTAAACTCATCTCTCCAAAATATAGCATGCCCTTCATATCTCTAGACACAATCGTGCAAACAAAAAAGAGAAACATTATTGAGTTTCCCTTTCAATTTTCTGTTATTTTATAAAGATTAATTCTCATTATTACTACTCCTGCAATCTTCTACAGATTTTAAAGATTCCTGAACTAGAATAACATCCTTTGGATTACCTGTATGCTTGGAACAGTTTAAAGCCAACTGATAATAATGCTGAGCATTGTCATACTCAAATAGCTTTTTTCGATAAACATCCCCTGTATGTAAAGCTATTACCATTCGTTGCTGCCAAATTTCTGGTCTCTCTGGAAGGCAAAAAAGTGAAAGAAGTGCCTGTTTTTCTAATCTTAATGCTTCATCATACCGCCCCTCTAAATAAGACAACAGGGCTAGCCCATTTAGAATAGAAGCACCAATACTGGAATCCTTTAGGTTTGCCTGTTTTAGCTCAGTTAAAGCCACATGATAGTGTTTCCGTGCCTGTTCGTAGAGAACATCCTTTCGGGTTCGAGTAAACAATTGTCCTAATTCAAAATGAACTCTCGCTCTTTCAACAGTATTAGTAAGGCCATTTAATCCTGTTTTTACATACTCTAATAATTCAGAGAAAATAGCACTTGGCACAAAGGTAAGCGCAAAGCCAAGATTTGTTGCTGCTCGTGCCACAGTTATTGGATCGGATGCAGTCTGATAAAGTTTAGTATAATGCCTAACAAGGCGATCTACATTTTCCTTATCAACCTCAACAGAGGAATTAAGTACATCAAGAACTTCACAGGCATTCATGATTTTACCTCCATTAATCTTTTAAAGGTGTCAGGATTACTCAGACGTAATAAGAAGGCTGCTACACCTGAATACCCAGTCATTAACTCTGGAGTTAAAGTTTCTCCATCATCACCAGGCCAAAGTTTCACATTCTCACGATAAACTGACATTGCATCTAAAATTCTTGCAAGTTCATGAGCACGATTAAGCCACATTGACTCACCACTTGCTTGATAAAGATCAAGTAAAAATTCAGCATTACCAGCTATACCGTGGCACTGAACAGGTGAACCACTACGACTACCATAGTATGTAGCAAGACCTGCCCGTTCCGCTGCATCTGCATAAATAGAATCCCCACTCTCAGTATGTAATCGTAGAAAAAACAAGCCAACTCCTGAAGCACCGTGACACCAGTGCGGCCAAGACCACCCACTACAGTGTGGTAATGGTTGAGCAGCGTCTATTAATTTTCCAGCAATTTTTATAACATAATTATAGAATCGTTCTTTTCCTGTTTCCTTAAAAAGTTCCAGTAGAAAATAACCAATTCCGGCAATACCATGACCAAATCCGTAATAGGAACAGTTAGATTCTTGGGTTAGTAACTCATCCCCTGTAGCCTGTGCTTTCTCTATATCACCTACTAATAAATATAAAAGTCCCACTCCAGCAGCTCCATGGGTTATGTCAGTACTAGGCAATGGTAAGGATGCAATTTGTTTAGTCAATTTTTTCGATTCTTCTTTCCATCCTAAACGCCAAAGAAACCATGCCGCTCCAGCATCGCCAAAGTATAGACCTGGATGTTGTAAGTGCTTAGGAGAATTAATCCGGTTAAGAATCCATTCCCCTGCAGCCTCTGCAGATTCTCTATAATGACTCCAACCAGTAGCATTATACAATTCTTTAAGGAAAAGCCCAATACCTGCTGTGCCATTATGTAGGTTAGTAGGCACAGAGTGAATTCCGAAATTTGCTGGCCAAGGGCGATTAGGATCTTCGGGCTTTATAATGCGGCATATATAATCACCTACTCCTTTCGCTAATTCTATTGGGTGACCAGAATTATTTGGTATTTCATCTTTAAATACAGACCTTACCTCCTCCACATTAGTGAATTGATTTGAAAGACAGCCAGAAATAAGGTTCACCAAGGCATCAGGAGTTTCAGGGCGTATTTGCTTAAGTAGCTCTATTAATCTAGATATAAGTGGGCGGTGATCATTTGGAAGATACGGATCATGACCAGTGATGACCAGAAAAAGTGTCGCTCCGAAACTGAACAAATCTTCAGTCATATTTGGTTGGTTAGAACGTACTTTTAAACCATAGCCTGGAGTATAAACATAGAAAGGGTGATTCGACATTTCTTGTTCACAAGCTCCTTCTAAATCAACTAATCGGAGGCCACTTGCGGTGTAAATTAGATTATTAGGAGTAAAATCACGTAATACAATATTATTTTTATGAAAAAAGTCAATTATCTCTAGCATTTCCTTGCCTAGTTCTACCACTTGGTTAATAAACATATACCTTCCACTATTACGTAAATCTTTAACATGATTACGTAAAGAGGTCCCTTCTATATACTCCATAACTCCATAGAGATTGCCTTCTTGCTCAAAAAAATCATATGGATTTGGAGTCAAAGGGGATGAGGAGAATTTATCTAGCAACTTAAATTCATAACGCAACCTTTCACGTACATCACGACCAAACCTATCGATACCTATGTGCTTCCGAGCCTCCTTAATTACTACCTGTAATCCTGTTTGCTTATCTTCGGCTAAATATATACCTCCACGACTAGCTTGGCGTAAGCACTCAAATACACGGTAACGTTGTCCAATTGGACCTTGCTCTGGAATATATTTTAAAGCTATTCCAGCTTTTACAAATGGGTCATCACTAATCCATTCAGGCTGTGAATACCAAGGAAGGCGTAAATCAGGGATTAGATGTCCATCAGGATGGAATACAGCAGGTGTTACTATACCTTCATTATCAACTAGATATGATGGAGTAAAAGCACCAAATCGATAATGAATTAAACTATCTGGATGTAAAGATCGATCAGAAGGAATACGAGGTCCTTCGAGTCCTTGAGTGACTTCATCCAGTTCAGCAGCAAGAGAGATTGCTTTTTCTTCGTTCGGTGGATAAACGGTTATAAACTTACCTGCTTGGCTACGTTGACCATTAACATCGTTAATTTTGCCAAGTTCTTTTAGACTAGCTGCTACTTTAAAAGAATAATTACCACGCTTAAGAATTGGTAAAACCTTTTTGAGTACAGTTAAGGCTGAACTTTCCGTTGCCGAAATATGTAGTTTCCATCCTTGACGTGGGTACGTACTACCACTTGGAGATAGGAATATCCATGGACCTTCAAACTTCAATTCCATATCAGCAAGAGCTTCTTGAATAGGGTTTGTCATAAAACCTCTCCTTTTGAACTAGGGCAGGTTATTGAAAATATGTGAAATATTATTCTTCTTCTATATGTGTCGTAGTACCACAAGTTTGAGTACATAATGTACAACCACTTACAGTCAAAAGATCTTCAACCGTCATTTTAGATAATTCTTCTACAGAAGTAACATTTCTCAAATCTCTTTTATCCATAGTCTCACCCCCTATCTATATGTTAATAAGAGGCGATTGCCTGCCCTAGTCTATAAAAGTTCGCCCATAAATATTCTGACCGAAATTAAATTTAATATACTTAAAAATTAATAAAAAATGTTTTAAAATCCATTATCCATTTCTTTTATTAGATAGAATATTAGAATTAGAAAAAGGAATATTAACAACTAGCAAAAGAATAATGAAGATAGACGAGGAATATTTAGTGAGCACTACCCAAATTCTAATTATTGAAGATTTTTTCAAAGGTAACTGTTTTTCTTAGTTAAAATAAGTGGGGTTGTGAAAGGAACTAATATATTGCTGATCAAAGAGTGTTACGCCGTTTCCCTCTTTTTGACTTGCATTAAAAATAAAGATAGTTTAATATACAAATATATTTATTGTTTAATTGATTCCGTTTATTCCCACACCTTATTGTGTTGTGGTTGAGTTGTAGAAGCAAGTTGCGTCTTGTTTCATTTATGAAAGGGCTTCTTTGAGCCGATTAGTGTATATATAGCTTTTTTTGCTATGCACATTTTTAATCGACTTGAAGAAGCCCTTTTTGTGTTGTCTTCAAGTTTGGAGTTATTGTATAGCCAGCACTTTAGGCAATTATTTTATTACTTAGGGGGAAACATCATGAAAAAATCACAAAGAAAATTGCAAAATGATGCTCATTTACATGACATTATTGAAGAAATTAAAGAACTAGCTAACTCTTTATGGATCAGTTCTGTATCAATGCTGCAAGCGCACAATAAAAACTTCAATACGAAAGCTACGACATTTAAAGATATTACTATTTCTGATTTAAGGGACTTGAAAGTAAGCTTAAGTCTCATTTATGCAGCAAGGAATATCAGTCATACAAGTATAGAAGTGTTGAATCAGCGCTTATCCATTCAATCGGGAAAGAATATTACTTCCTATGAGGATTGGCTGCTTCATGAAAATAGAGGGATTATTTGTGAAATGATTGATGAATTTCGAAAGAAAAAGGGGATTCACCCAGATTCGAAATACCAATTAATGTAGGGGGATTATTATGACGAATATGGAAAGTTTACAAGCCGAATTTCCATTTGAACAATTAGGTTGGAAGATTACACATACATTCGAAAGCAACGGGCGTTTTTTTGCGTATGTAGCTCCATTTGTTGACGCACGGGCCATTCAGGACCGATTTGATGAAGTCTTTGGTATTGATAAATGGCAAGTGTCTTATGAAAAATGGGGTGAAAAGGCAACGAAATGTACCATTTCAGTGTTTTTGAATGAACGTTGGATATTAAAAGAGGATGGAAGTGAAGAATCTGATTACAATGCTGTAAAAGGTGGATTTTCCAATAGCTTAAAAAGGGCAGCAGTCCTTTGGGGCGTGGGAAGATATTTATATAATATAAAACCACATAAAGTAGAGCTTACTACACTTAGTAAGGGGAAAAATGATATCTATGTTTCTTATCAAAAGAAAAGGTATTATTTCACACCACCTACTATGTTACAGCAAAAGAATAAACAAGGTTATTCACAGAAAGAACCATCAGATGCCCAACCAAGTCTGGGGTTATTAATTCGTGACATGCAACAACTAGTTAATCCTTTAGGAATTACATCTAGGGATGTTTTACTTGCCTATAATCACAATCATAATGCACAGGCTAGAACATTCGAAGATACAACGACTGGTGGATTAGAGGACATTATAACTCGTTTGCAGTGGATTCATGAGGCCATAAGTATTAGCCATGGGAATGAAAAACAGCTTAACCGCTGGTTATCTACCTATATATCCGGCGATATTACGTCCTTTAGAGAATGGTTACTTCATGATCATACAGAAGCCATTCATCAACTGATAGAACAGTTAAAAAAACAACAAAGCGCGTAAAGCTTTGTTTTATAGCAGGAAGACGAATGAACAGGATATGAGGTCTGTTCTTTTTTTATTACTTTTTTGGAGGGATTTACTATGAATTTTAAAATTAACCGTACTTTATTTATTGAAAAATTAGAGAAAGCTAGCGCTACTGTAGACATTAAAAGCCCAATGCCAGCATTACAAGGTGTTTTATTAGAGTGTAATTCAAAAGGAATGATTCTAATGGGTTCAGACGGTACAGAGACGGTAACATTAGTGACACGCTTTAACGTAAACAGTGGGGATTGTACTGAACCGGGGAAGGTGCTTTTTGCGGCCGCTCCGGTTCTTAAAACGATTAAGAAATTCAAAAGTGAATTCATCGGTTTAGAGCATACAAACAATGAGCTGAAAATCGTAGAAAATACGAAGAAACAATTTAGCTTTTGTACCATGGATCATGAAGAATATCCTGAAATCAAAATTGAAGCTGGAGAAGACTGGCTAACGATGACACAAGAACAATTTGCAAAAATTGCTAGTAGAACTTTACATGCTATTGCAGTATCAGATACACGAATAATCTTAACGGGTTTAAATTTAAAATCCATGGAAGGTGAGCTTTCATGTACTGCTACTGATTCGTATCGTTTAGCGAGGTTACGTTTTGAACGTACGCATATTCCTGCTGCTAAAGATGGTGAAGTCATCTTACCAAGTAAATCCCTTAAAACGGCGTTAAAACTATTTAATAGAGAATCTAAATTAGAAATGAAATTGATTAGTGACACGCAACTTCTTATAAGAGGAGAGAGCATTATTTATCAATCTCGATTATTAGCCGGAATATATCCTGATACATCAAGGATGATACCCGATTACTCAGATATCTATGTAACTGTAGAACGTAGCGAGGTACAAAATACACTAGAACAGCTGTCAGCATTCTCGACATTAGTAATGTTTACTTCAGAAGGAAAAAAATCTTTAAGAATTGAACCAAAAAACTCACAAGTAGGGACTGCGAGTGTGGAAATTCCATGCGATCAAGAAGAAACATTTACGTTTGCTTGTAATGTGGAATATCTGTTACAAGCACTACAGACAATACCGTCTGAAGCAATCACGATAAAAATAATAAATAACCAGAGACCTATTGTGATAGTGGGAGCAGATGACAAAACTAACTCTAATCTGCAGTTAATTCTACCGGTTCGTGTGTAAGGGGGAATCCAAATGAGTATGAATCACAGTGACTTCTTTGACTTATTACAGTCAAAAGAAGTCCTTCCTAATAATCAAGAACTTCGTCAATCTTTTGAATCGATTATAAATGGATTTATTGCGAACGAAATACCTGATTTAGAAAACATACCATTAGAACATATAGATGAATTTGGAAAGCAATTTGAGCAAATACGCCACCATGTTCGTTTTTATACTACTGGAACATTTGGCATAAGTGGTGGACCAGATTGTCTATTAAAAGAGTTATTATATCTAAACCTTTTTATGGAACAACTAGAGAAGGTTGAAGAGAAGGGATTAGAAAATGAAATTTTTATTTAATCATGGAAACGAGATGGAGATGTACATTCGAATCATTCGTTTACAAAAATTAATTAAAGAGTATAACATTCCTTTTCCTTTAAAAATACAAAATTTACACAAGCAAAATTTTTATTTTGATCCTGACCTTTTATATAAGTCACTTGCATCTTTTAATGAGCAAACTCGTGTGTTTTGTCACTTTGCCTTCATAACTGATGAAGAGCTTGTAAACGGGACGCTACAAAATTCTCAGGATCCCTCATTGTGTATAGAGGACATTTATTCGCATCTAACCTCGGATATATTTTCTATGGCTGCTGATGGCTGCTATGTTAACACGGCTGGTTACTACTTATGTATTGGATCAAAATATTTATCACAATCTGATTTTAATTCCGTGCTAAATGATTTTAATTTCTTTTCATATGACAGTATAAAATATCCGAATTATATGCTTATCGAACATTTAGAGGGTGGTTATGAGGATTACTCATCTGATGAGTGGGTGCTTTATTATTATGAGATTGCAATACGACTTGCAGCAATTATTGAAGGGAAGAAAAAGAAGAATATTATATGAAATCAAAGGACTTTCAAGGCCACATTAAGGGGGAATTCTAGTGAAGAAATTATTTCATTATGATCTTAATTTCTCCATTTCATACTATTTACATGCTCTTAGGTTAAATAAACACCATTGCATCGTAAATCTGGAACAGATTAAACAACGATACCAAGAGGAAATATATATATTAGAAAGTCTTTCAAAAGATGTTGAAATAGATTTTAACAAAATCTCTCATGAGGCAATTGATAAAATCCTAACTTGTGTGGACTTTTTAGATGTAAATCAAACATTAAGTTGGAAGGACATAGAATCCACAGATACGATTGTTATCTTCTTACTTTCCATGAACCTATTACATATAAATCTATCTTGCTTTTATCCGTGTCAATTTCATTACTTACATTACTTTAAAAGAATGCATTCGCTTTCGATTAATGTAACCCAGTATTCTCCCGTGTACTTGGATCAAGAGAATATTTATGAATTAGACCATGAAGAAGAATTTGTGGAATTGGGGACGGACATGATCGAAGAGATGGGATTAGAAGCCTTTCCTATTGACGAAGAAGAGCATGAAACGCTCTCTACACTATTCGACATACCATTAAAGGAAATAAAGAAAGTAGCAGAGGAAACATGGGGTGCTATAGCTGAAACAATAGATGGCATATCACCGAATCATAAAGAAAAAATATCTAAATTACTAGATTGTTATCCAGTAAAGTATTCTTACCAAATTGATGGAGAATCTCTTTATCTCTATTATGGCGAGGAACCATTATACGGACCATATAAATTTGAGATGTTACTAGATTTATTGGAAACAATCTTTACGCAGGGGGAAACAACAAATGAAGACAGTAGCAATATTTGATGCTTTAGAGCCAAAAGGAATTGTAACGATTCAGCAGTCAAACAACGGATTATCTCGTGGTGAAACTGTAGTTACATTTAAAGACTTCTATGCGGCTTTAAAAGAAGTGATGGAGCAGGAAACACAGGATAATACATACCTATCGAGTGGAATTCTTCCAAAAGGTTGTGTGAAACATGAGGTATTATCCCAAAAAGGTGACAAACAATCTGTTTGGATTGAAATTCCTAAAGCACAATGGGATATTCAATTTTTTGAACGTCCGTTTCAACAAGTAGGCTTTCCACGTCTACTATTCCGTTATACGGTGTTTCAAAATAAGGTTACGAATATTTCTATCTTTGCTGTAAAAGAAGACACGGCGTTAGAAGAAGGAATGAAACTTTATCGATTTCCTTATTCAAATGTTAACGCTAATGGATCTGTATGTACTGGTAGAGTTATGATTCCTGAATTCCGGACTTTAAAAGATTTAGAAACATTTCATGTTTTATTCTTTGCAAGTTCATTCAACCATGACCTTACACATAATCATACAGAACTAGTAGGAGAGTTATTTAAACGATTTGAAAACCAAAGTTTCGATGATTCCATTCTAATAGAATCAAAAATGACTTTTTAAAATATAGCAGGATTTTATATAAACAAACATACCAGGAGGATTTTTTTATTATGAATAACTTATTCGATTTTTTTGATATGGAAAAAGAAGTAGAGGAAACAACAGTACCAGTGAAAAAAGCTGCTTCAGAGCAAGCCACTGCTAAAAAGGAAGAGAAAAAAGAAAAAGCAAAGAATAAGACAACGACGAGCAAGAAAGCTAAGGCTTCAAATGCTACAGATTGTCTAAATAAGATCAATACAAAAACGGTTGTTCGTCACGAAGTATTTGGAGATATACCGTTAGTTGATTGGTTCACAGAGGAAGAAATTACACATGGAATCGCAGTTCAAAATGGAGATTCTACAAATGTAAGAAAAATAGAAACAGAGGACATTCGCGTAAAATTAGAGCACCGTTGTCCCTCATTTGTTAAAGATTTAACTGTCATTAAATTTGATGAGGATACAAATGCACTAATTCCGATTTTAACTATCGGACCAAAAGGAGCAAGTAACGTAGAGGGACAACCAATTCTGGATTGTCCCTATTCTTTTGCCGCTTGGAAAAATCATCTATTACCTGGTGGAGAAATTCCTAGAGTAATACTTATGGATTTTATAGTCATCGCACAAGGTTTTTCTCGTAAGTTTGAATGTGAGGTACATGCCGATATTTATTACAGCAGAAAACGAGGCTATTTCATGGACTTTCCAAACCAAAAGGTTTCACTGGATCTAGTAATTCCAGAAACAAATATAGAGATGCAGTGTATTGCTATGAAGGTAATGGAATTACATAGCCACCATCGTTACTCAGCTGAACCAAGTGATATAGATGACCAAAGCGAACGTGCACCTATACTTTATGGAATTGTTGGAAGAATTGAGGATGTATTCCCTGAACTACGTGTACGGACATGCATAGCAAATACCTTCCACTCTATTCACCCAAATCTCATATTTGCAGGTGAGTATTCCGTTAAAGGAGTTAGCGAAGATTATGATTTAAGTGGGATTGAGTTTCTAAAATAAATTTACAAAGGGGGCGTAAAGGAGACATATATTCATGTCTCCTTCTTTATTATGACAATATTAAAAACAATTCACGTATCGATGCTTACAAAGATAAAGCATTACTTGTTATTTCTTACAAAAAATGAATGTGTTTTAGAGGAACCACATTATGACTACAAGCTATTTCAATTTATGTGCAAGTTAGAGATGAAGTACATATATGAAGCATTAGAAGGACAGAGCAAGAATACTCATATTGATTTAAACTCACATCAAGAATATGTAAATACGCTTGTTGTGCAGTTGAATTTACTCCAATATGTTGTATTCATTGTGCAAGAGGACGGAATCGATCATGCTGCATCGATACTATTGATGCATTCATTTGACTTGTATACCGTGCATAGGATTACAAATTTATCAATTCCATATCTAAAAAACTTAGAGAATACACTTTCAAAATAAAATTAGGAGGATATATAAAATGAGTATTATTATCGATATCGCAGAAGGAAAGAAGATCGTACCACATATTGTAGTAGTAGGCACTGGAGCAAATGGAAGTTTAATTCTCCAAAGTATTGCACAAATGGTTAGTATCTTTAAATTAAATGGTGAAATAGTTGCTGCTGATCCGGATGTTGTTGAATCAAAGAATCTAGGTAACCAACACTTTGTTCTACAGGACATTGGTAAATACAAAGCTGATGTACTTAGAGATCGGTATACTGCTGCATACAAGAAACCTCATAAAGTAAATATAAGCTCATTTACTTCGAGTTATATTGAAGACATAGAGACGCTAGGTTCACTATATAAAAACAAATATAAAATCTTAGAGAAGGAAGCGGACGATAACTATTTGTATTTACCTATTCTCATAGGGGCAGTTGATAACATGTTCTCTAGGGAAGTATTCCATCAATACTTTAATCAATGTGAAAATCTAATCTATATTGATGTAGGTAATACAGCAGTAACAGTACCAACTAATTGGAGAGAGATAGACAAGAAGCATTGGACTCCACAGCAATTAAAGGACTATAAAAATAGCGGGTATAATGGCCAAGTATTAAACGAAATGGAGAGGTTATTCTCCCGCCGCTAGGAGACCTATTTCCAGATGCTTTTAAAGAAAAAGAAACAGCTCCAAGTCAATTAAGTTGTTCCGAATTAGCTGCTTCAGAACCACAGCGCGTTATTACAAATAAATTCGCTGCATTGTCTGTTTCACAGTTTGTTAATGAACTTTTTGATGAAGGGACCGTATCAAATCACTATATCATTTTCCATGCTCAAAAGGCTTTTATGAAAGCAGCGCCAATTGGTGAGTAATGATGTAGGAGGGGACAAAGTGAGAGTGTATCAATTAAATTCCACTCAATTACAATGTACATTAACACCAACAAACATGTGTGATGGAGTTCTACAATACTACCAATACAAACAGTATACCGTTGTATCTGTACTGGATTTATCAAAGCATGATCCCGAAATGATGCCATTGCTTCTGGCTTGTCTAGCAGAGGCTCTGATTCATTTCTATCCGGATTCTTTTTTAGCTAAGGATAAATCTGATCTTTTATATTGGTGTAGAAAGAACTTCAAAGGATTTCATAGTATTTCTGATGATGGATTCTTACGAGACTTCAAGCAGGTATACGAATGTTATCAAGCATTGCAAAACGTTGGAAAACAAGAAAACAATAAAAAAAAATATATATAATAGCAGGGAGAAGAGAAACGCATGTATAATATACTTAAACGTCAATTTAATTACATTATCCGAGGGGTGATTCGGATTAACGAAGAGGTACAAAGGGAATTGGACCTATTGGTGCAAAAGATTCGTGAAACTGTATCTTCTGTCCAAAAAATCATCCTTTTTGGCTCTCATGCATATGGCACACCAAATGAAGACAGTGATTTTGATCTCTGTATTGTTGTGGAAGGTGTAGGAGAAAGAAAAAGGGAAGTCATTAATCGTATCAATTGGGGGATTTACGATGTAATGGAAACGCCAGTTGATATTTTAGTGTATGGGCCAGAAGAGTTTCAAGAACGTGCTAGCCGTACTGTAACTATGGAACATAAGATTGCTCTAGAAGGGACGGTCCTATATGAGAAATATTGAGGATCTAAAAGAGTGGGTATTCATAGCAAAATCCGATTTAGATTCTGCTATTTACTTATCTGATATGAAACCTTTCCCCACTGCAATTATTTGTTATCATAGTCAACAATGTGTGGAGAAACTCCTAAAAGGATTTCTTGCACTAAACGGTAGACCAGTCCCTAAAACTCATAACCTTTTAATGCTGCATAAATTTTGTTGTAGATTAGATGAGGAGTTCTCATTGATTTTAGAACAATGCGTGCAGCTGAATGGTTATGCTACAGACATTCGTTATCCGTATTTTGAAGCCCTTACTGTGCAAGATGGGTTAATAGCTATACAACATGCTCAAAAAGTAATTCGTTTTTATAAAGAGACCTTAAACAAGCTAAATATAAATGAAATCGTAATCGATTAAATATAGAGGAAATACATAAAAGAGAGTGCCTTTAAGGGACTCTCTTTTTCTATCTCAAAAAGAGGAGGAATGCCCCATACATAAAAAATAAAATCTTATTTTTCTATGGGGATAAAAATAAAATGATGGATATATATAAAGAAATTAAAGAGGAAATGAAAAAAGTCTATTTATCTCGCGATTGTTGTTTTGTAGGTTACAGCGGGGGAAAAGATAGTTCTGCTATGTTGACATTGCTATGGGATGCGATTTCCGAGCTGTCGCTAGAAGATCGTACAAAACCTATTCATGTATTAACTTCCGAAGTTGGGGTAGAAACACCTGTTATGACTGCTTATATCTCACGTACATTAAAGAAAATCCAAAAGAGTGCGGATAAGCAAAACCTTCCGTTTATAGTACATAGTGTGAGACCATTAATGAAAGATTCATATTGGTATAAACTACTAGGTAGAGGTGTTCTTCCACCAACAGGAAATAGTAGATTACGATGGTGTACTGATTCCCTTAAAGTTAAACCCATGCAACGTAAGATGAAGGAAATACTAATAGATTTCCAAACTAAAAAAGTAGTAGACTGCTTTGAAGAGTATGATGGCGTCCTTGCGTTGGCCGTTCGTAACGAAGAAAGCGCACGTAGAAGACATAGTATTCAAAAATATGCAGTAAGTAATGAATCTTTATTTTCACGTCACAATGACATGAAAAATATACTCTGCTTTAATCCAGTCAAATTCTTAACCGGTGATGAAGTATGGATGTTGCTTTTAGATAGAGGGATACTGCCTTTTGGTGTGGACGTTGAAGAAATGAGTATACAATACGGACAAGCTATGTTTGAATGCGGCATAAAAACAGGCGGAAAACAACAAGGAAATGCTTGTGGAGCTGCAAATTCGCGTAGTGGCTGTTGGACTTGCCTTATGATGAATGGTGAGGATAAAATGCTAACCCAACTAATAAGCGAAGGATATACAGATTATGCTTATCTACAATCATGGAAAAGCTTCTTACGCTCCATTAGAAACGATATTCGTTATCGGAATGTAATGAATAGGCGAAGTCTGCAAACACTCCTTAAAAACGAAAATAAAGGGGATTCGGACTTGTTTTCAATTCAAAATCATGCTGAATATGATTATATTATGTTTGATCGCACAGAAAAAGGAGACTATGCACCAGGAGGGCTTACGGTAGAAGGTAGAAGAATGCTTTTAGAGTATCTACTTTTTACACAACAAAAGATGAATACAAATCTTATTTCTGAAGAAGAAATTGAGGCAGTGCTGCAAGCCTGGTATGAAACGGATGGAATTAGAGTATACCGAGATGAATTGGAACCTATACACCACGCATATCTAGGTGAATTGGTGTTCAAACCCGATTGTACAATAAATGAGGAAAAAACAACGTCTCCATTTCCCGTATTTTTTGTAGAAATAGATATTCATCTAGGGAAGCAGGAACTATTTCGTTGGATTAAAGAGCGGCAAAGAATTACACAACGAAGCTTTTTCTTCTTTCCTTCAAATTATTCAAATGAAGTTGCAAAGTTAACATGGAACAAGCTAACCTTTGTTGTATCTAGAGTAGATGTAACAGAAGCAAGAGACGCTGAACGAATTGTTCGTCATTGGTTAGGAATGGATATGTACCATGGAAAGAAGAACGAACAACATAAACAAATGCTAATTCAGCTATTAATTCAATCCATGAAGAATGAACAATTGTTTAAAGAAGATGAAAAAGCTAGTACGAAGCTTTTGTATGCTGCAGAGTTTACAAATAGACTGTCTAGATTAATGGAAACAGAGGAAATACTATCCGAAGAGACAAACCATCTCTTTGCAAAGATACTTAAAGAATTAGCTTACGAAGCATATCTGATAGCATAATATATTAATAATAGATATATTTAGAGAGTACCTATACAATAGGTGCTTTCTATATTAAAAAGGCAAGAGGACACTGTATAACAAGTAATATAGGGGGATGATCCATTATGCGCCTATACATATTGGAAATACATTTTGCACAGAAGATAAGCTTCCTTTATGCAAGAACTATAACTGAAGCTATCAAAAGATTTCAGAGAATATATACACAATATGCAGAACAAGTGCCTTCTCATATTAGAGAAGTACATGCAAATGAAACAGTCATTTTGGATATCAGAACAGGTGAAGTACATTGTATAGGAGACAACAACATGCTAAGGAAATGTATAGATAATCTTATGCACTTAAATGCTCCGATTGAATGGATTCCTTCACTTGAAATTCACCAATCTGTAAAACCTGATTTGTTTTCGATTACTATACATAAGGCATGCCTTATAAAAGGAAGCCCTCAATATAACGAGGTTGGGATTACTGTTTGGGAAAGCATTCTTCAGGTATCATTATATGACCATAGAGAGTTTTGGAATGCCTTAAAAAGATTCTTACACATTCAGGTACTTTCTGTATCTGAATTAGAACAATTAATAAAAAATAAATTGTGAAGGTTATAGAAGAGAATAAAGAAGATCATTGAAAAAAGGTAATCAGTAAGAGTGAATCTGCTATGAAAATATAGATGGTAAAAACAAAAGTAAACCAAGTGGGATAAAACTAAAATAAATCGATAAAAAGACGTGTTCTACGAATAGAAGACGTCTTTTTATTAGAATATGACAAATACATGCACGGTAAAACCGTTAATATATATTGTGCTATACATTTTCTTCTTCATTCTCATTTTCAATTTTTTTAATGCTATTTGCCTGGATTTATTTTTAAAATCTAAATAACCAAGATAAGATAGTAGTTCTTCTTCGAATACTAGAACATCCTTGCTTTTTTCGTACATTTTATGAGCTAAACGTGTAACAATTGCTTTTGTATGTTCATCACTATCTAAAATTTGGTGATTGAACAAGTAGTCAGTACTAACCATAAAATAACTTGCAATTTTTTTTGCCATATCAAAGTTCGGTTCTTTATTCCCTAATTCCCAAGAGGATATCGCACTTCCTGTGACCCCTAACTCTATACCCAATTTGTCTAGGCTAAGCCCCTTTGTTTTTCTTAATTTTCTAAGATTCTGTCCAAAAATATTTTCTTCCAAATAAATCACCCTTTCTAACTTTTAATAAAACTATATTTTAGAGTTATTTATAGCTCCCAGTGAATATTGGTAATACCTTTTTAAAGAAATCTTAGTTTTGAATCCCATTCTACTTACCAAGTCATCTTCAGTTAAGCCCAACTTAATAAGGCGTAGAATAAATGTATTCCTCATCTGCTGTGCAGAAATACGTCTATTTAACTCCGCACGTTTCACTTCAAGTCGTATCATCTTTTGTATAGCAACTTCAGACAAAGCCTTTGGTGCATCATTTTCGTACACCCATCGATACGTACCTCGATTAAAATCAAATGCCACAAATAGGGGATTATCTGTGTGTTGTCTAGGTCTTACAGGTTCCGGAATAGTGGTGTAATATTTATAAAGCTGCTGCGTATCTTCCATAGTTAAAGAAACAGACCTAGTTGCTCCATTTTCCCCAGGTATCATTAATATATTTCTAGCAAACTGTATATGGCTCATATTAAGCGATACAAGCTCTTGTAAAGACAAACCATAGTTTACTATTAAATTAATTATACAAGCGTTTCTATCCATGATTAAAGGCCGATATTGGGCTTGTCTTTCCGTTAATCCCTTTATTGATAGAACAGTTTGCTTTAAAAGCTTTTCTTCCATTTCGGTAATAAGATCATTATCATTTAGTGATTGATCCGGAATTAAAGAGAGATTAATACCATCCAACGGACTAACTATACCTAAAAACATGTGTAACTTCTTTAAAACAACCCATATTCTGTGTCTTGTTTTCTGAGAATATTTGCGTTTGTCTTCTAACTCAGAGAAATACATCTGATAGTCTGCTTCAGAAAGTTCATTCCATGATTTGATATGAAAAAGTATTTCATTTACTTCTAACCACTTAAAAAAATCCTTAATATCGTATGCATAACGTTGAATTGTAGAATGTTTTCGTCCTTTTTCATTTAAATACGCTGAAAAAGCCTCTAATGTTTTCTCTAAGCAAATTGTTTCGTTCATAATAATCACCTAATTTCTTAGGATATATTATAACAGAAAATAATTGAAGGACCTGCTACCGCCCTTTGCTACGCACGGTTGCTGGCATATCAAAAAAGCAAACGGACAAACAACCCTTTGCTTTTTTGATATGTTGATTATTATTTACAAAGCCAAATGAATGTGGCTATCATAATACTCCAAAAGGGAACTACAAAGATTAGTCCCCAAAATATCTCTTTGAAAAATCTAATCTCGTTATAGGTATACATTTCTATGTAACTCGTATCTTTAAGTACAGTCATGTTTAATCCTCCAAATATGAATTGTTTACTAAAATGAAAAAAGGACAAACCTCGCCCTGGTAGGGATACGTAGGTTTGTCCTTTTGTATGTGGGTAATGATATGTTTATTTACCATTATTATAATGCAATTTACAAATATTTTCAATTAGGTCGGACATCTTATTAACAATCATACTAGCTGTATTAAAAATCTATTATAAATATATATCTTATATATTAAAAAGTAATAAAGATAAAACTATTATAGGTGTCAAAAATAGGGGGAAGATCTACTCCCACAAGGGAAAATTTGATGTTAGAACGTAAAAAATCATAAATAGTAGAAAATGTATCCGGAAATTCAATGATTATTAGACTATCAATTCTACAAAAAAGCATAAAGAGAATTATATATTTCTACATGAAATCGGAAAGAAATTGATACAAATCACTTTATATTTATCCAACTATGGAAATAGGCTTTATTTTCTTTATTTTGTTAAATACAGCAGTATCTAGCGTTCAATTACTCACATTTTATCCAGATTAGGCTGCTATTTGTTAACATTACTCAGTATTTACACATAACTCACATTATTATTGATGATTTTTATTAGATAAATACAACGACACTAGTAGTTACAATGATGTCAGGAAAATATTATTCACATTCAAGTATATTTTTCCTCATATCCACTATTTTTATTATTTTTCTTCTGATTTTTTGTAGGTATTATGAGATAGGTTTTACTACTTTAAAAGAATACTCCCTAGCACTATGTGGAGAGTTCTATAATGCTAGAAGAGAATTTGTATAGAAGTGCATAAAAAAAGACCTCATTTTACATGAAGTCCTTCTGATTTTGTATTTATAAATAGAGTAGTAGAAAAGGAGTATGAATGAAACAACTACGAATAGCCCTCTAATTTCGATTTTTTCAAAAATAGAGAGCTCATTACTATTATTTTATTTCCATTTCGTTTAGCACCTGATCTGGAGCTGTTATTGTTACTCCAGCACGTACTAAACGTTCGAAGGTACGCATAAACTCTAGTAAATTAAACTGCTTTGGTAGTTCAATAACACGAAGTTTTTCTTGTGGCAGCTTATCAATTGCCTCGATAAACCATTCACGAACATCACTTGGAATCGTGCGTTCTTTATGGCCACGAACTTTTAGTTTTTCACGCATTTCAATTTCTAAAGCAATATATGCATGGAGATTCACTCCCTGATCATATGCATATTTTCTAAATAACGTTTCTTCCTGGTATTTTAGATAATTACGGTGATAAGACTCTTCCGTCACTGGTACCGCAAACTTCTGCTTCAGTAGTGCATGCACATTCTTAAACATCTTCTTAATGTTATGAAGAGAGTACATAGAATAATGTAGACCAAAATTAAAGACAGCTTGCTCACGTTCGCTATTTCTCTCTTTTGGTATATGTTGCGCAATAAGAGGGTAGATACCTTCTTTTGCTGCTGTATCGAGAATTTGATATTGAGATGTTTGATGCAATAGTTTCTTCAACGTATATACAATCTTCGTTGGATATCCTTCTTTTCGATCAACCATGTCACGTAGTCCGCGAATTACACTGCGAATTTGACGATGACAAGTATGCTTTAATACATGAATGAATTTATTCATGTCTGCAGACAATTCACCGATATTCATCTCTTGTAGGACTGCTTCGATAAATTTCGCTTTTCGAGCATAGGTAGCTTTTGGTGTAAATGGATCCCTATGTTGTTCTTCTCCAGCTTCTTTCGAACATAAGAAGTCTGAATGGATAGACAGATATAATGTCGTATATCGTTTTGTATGCTTTACACCTTTTTGCATTTTGCAAATTTTGAATAGGGGATTCCCCGTACATGGTAATACAGTTGTTAATTCCTCGATAACCGCACGGATCTGATGCGGATATTTTTTATGTAAGAAACGATACATCCCACCGAAGTGAGTTTTGTTTCCTCTTTCGTCCTGCTTGTCCAAAGAACGCTTTAATGTTGTTTCCGTATGTTGTTGCATTGCGATGTCTAAGAATAGTTTCTTAGCTGCTACAGATAGCTTAAAGAAAGCCTTTGTAAATACAACAGGACTAATATATACGTATGGATTTGCTTTTTCTGTTTCCTCATTCATAAAATGAGTGAGTTTAATTGTATAACGGCCATCTAGTCCGTTTTCAATGGAGATAACGTTATGTAAGTTTAATTTCTTTAATGCGATATAGAATTGAGAGTGTTGGATATAAGCAAATTCTTCTTTATATTGCTTGTAATCTTCCCACATCATATGTATTGTTACATTTGGAATGACACCATTAGTAAAACATTTCTTATGTAGATATAAGAACACTTCGAGATCAGCATTTGTAATGCCGTATAATTTATGCTTTCTTCCCGCTTTTTCTGCAAGTGCAGACATCGTGCGACGTGAAAAAGATGGTTTGGCTTTTTCGACAAAGCCTTCTACGTCAGCAATACGATCTTCGTATGTCATGTGCTGCAGAATATCTTCTAAATATGTATCTTTATAGCTGTAGTATTTCTCCTCAAATGTTTCCACAAATTTTTGCCAAGATTTTAGTGTTACTAACACAGCATTAGTTGTTTCCCCATTTAAGCTACGTTGATTTCGTATTACAAATGACTTTCCCATCTTTTTCACCTCCGTTCTACAAATTCAGAAATATATGCCAAAAGACTATAAAATATTCCAATTTTGATTATATCAAAACGAATTTTGTAAAAACGCGCCCTTTAAGAGAGTTTTTAAAAAGAGGAAACACTTGCTAAACCCTTGATATACAAGGCTTCAAAAAAAAGTTACAAAAAATTTTATGTGCAACTTTTGTGAAAATGTGTTTCCTGTTTCGGTGCTAGAGGAAACATGGAAATCAGAATAAACCTTGATTTAATCATATTTTTTACTCATTGTTCTTTAGTTACGCGCACGACTTGAGAAAAATGTTTCCTGTTTCCCGTTTTTTTACGCGCACGACTTGGGAAAAAAAATAGAGTTTATTTATGTTTTGAAAAAACGAAGATACTATAGAACTATTGGTATAAAAGGTTTTTTGGCATGTTTATAAAAAAGTTACGCGCGCGACTTGGGAAAAGTGTTTCTTGTTTTGTGTTTTAAGAAGGAATATGTTTCCCAAAAGTAGTGTATTTTGTTGCAGGTGTTTCCTCTTTTTTCGTTATACGCGTAACTTTGGAAAAATGTTTCCTCTGAAAAAGAAGAAACAATACAAATTGAATCTGAAAAATTAGCAAGGTATGATTAAATATACAGGAGAAAATATTAAGAGAAATTTTTTAAAAACATTTATAAGGGGAATTGAGAATGGATCAAAGAATAGAAGAAGTTAATTATAAACTAATAGACAATGGTATATTTTTCAGTGTGAATAAGACTCAACTTGCACTACACTTTCTAAATAATGTTCTTGAAATCGATGTATGTAATCTAAACAAAGAAGAAGTCACTAAAATAATTTGTGAGAAATATGGTTATAAATTAAAACAGTTATCAGATGAAGAAGAAATCTATCTATTTGTAGCTCATAACATAATGGGAATTAAAGAGGATAAAGAGCCTTATGAATGTTTTAACCATGAGGTTTTTCTTGTAATGAAGGATTTAAGAAAAATTAATTTTATGATCCAAGAATATGAATCAAAACAGCAAGTTAAAGATATTGATAGATATGAAAAGAAAAAGTATCAATACTTAGCTGAAAAGCTTTATAAGGCGAAAGATGAGATATGTGAATATATGACAGGGGAAATCAATTCATGTATATATAAAGAAGTAAAAGATTGGAGTAAACCAAATGGATTTCCTAGCTCCGGTAGTTTTAATCAAATGTTACCGATTCGATATGCTTTTAGAGGTAGGGAAGAAGAATATGAAATGTCAGTTTTTGATGGATTGAATTATAAATTTGAATTTATAACGTTACAGGAGCGAAATGAATTGAAACTTCTACACAGTAATAATAAAGATGAATTTAATGAACGTGTGGATAGATATATAATTACATATGAAATTGACAATAAAATATTATCTCTTATAGAGGAAAATCATGTACTTAATAAGAGAGGAATGCTTAAACAAGCAATAGAAATTTATAAAGAAGATATGATGGAATTATTCTGCCAGATTATACCTCTTCAAATTGAGGGGATAATATATGATTATTGTATTGAGTTAGGGGTTTCTTCAGCAAATATAGAACGTACCTCTTTGGATAGAAAAATAGAAGAGATAGTAAAAAAAGATAGACGGTTCAAATGTCATGAATATTTTAAGTATGATTTTATTGAGTTAAGAAATACAGCAGCGCATGGAAGGTTGCACGAGAATGTTAATTTCAAAGATACTGCAAATATGTTAATTTTAGATTTAATGTATTTATGTGATGCTTTAAATAATTCTAATGCGCTAGTGGTTAACAGAATGAGAAGCCTTATAAAGAGGTTTGAAGAAAACTTTAATAATGATTACGTACCTGTAGACGGGATAGTATACTCGTTTATAGCAAAATACAGAGATAAGTCCCTTCCATCTATTTATGAGAAGGAAAATGTAATACAAGAAATAAAAAAATATGCTATGAGCGATAATTTTTTGAGATATATAGATATTCACATAATGCATCCTTCGTTGGTATCAGAATTATCACCGGAACAGAAACAAGAAATAAAAAAATTATAGTTTATTTAATGCGTTCAAAAGAAATTAAAGAGCAATGTGTAAATTTATTGAAATTATTAGCAGATAATTCAAAAGAAGAATTAGTACATAAATAAGTATGCGCACCATATTAGGTGAATAGGAGGAGAATATGGATCAGCTAAAACAATTGTTTCAAAGTACATTATTAGTGGCATACCCACTATTTCAAAATATAGAAAATAACGAACGAATCTTTAATAAATGGAGAGGACTTTGTACGTTAATTAATAGCGATGTTAGTTATTTAGAGGATCCTATGTACACATCTGTCTCCTTTAAAAAATTTGCAAATTGGATATCGTATAAGGAATCCCAAGGTGTTGGTATTATGGAAATTGTTGCTCAAATAGAAGGATACCGACCAGAAGTATTTGAATTACTTGCTAATGATATAGAAAAAGAATTTGAAATTCTTTTAGTGAAACAAAAACAAGAAAAAAAGCATACAGAGGAGCAGCAGAGCTTCATCGAACATAGTAGTGCTGGTTTTATGTACCATTTAACAGACACAATTGCAAAAAATAATTTTACAGAAGATAAGGAATTGAATGCCCATATTGCTGAGCTACCAGATAAGAGTAATAGCCTTGTTGTGGTATCTTCACGTTTTAATGATGGTGATATGAAATTAAGAGGCGCAGGGGAGTTGAATAGATGGAATACATTAGTTGATTCTACTTTTGTTGATCGTGTAATGGATGATTTAACTGCTGATTGCTTGGATATTGTAACAGAAATATGGGTGAAGTCAGCAAGCACGGAAAGTAGTCCAGTACATATAGGTTACGAAGAAATATTAGAAATGTGTAGTATGAAGCAGGTGAGAAATGGTAAGTCCTATTATCGTAAAGAGGACCGTTTAAAGATTATGGAGCGTTTAGCTGCACTGGCAAGTATTTTTATATATGTAAACGAAGATAATGAAATAGTTATACTAAATGATGATGAGAATCCAAATGAGTCACTTGCTTATAAAAAGCAACGAGTACGAAGACTATTCGTAATGGATGAAATAGTATTTGCTAAAGATATTGATACCGATGAAATGTTAGGTATTGAAAGTATGAATGTTGCACCTGGAACATTTTTATCTAAGTATTTATATGGATCAGAAAAATTGACTGGTTTGTTATCGAAAAAGGCTCTTGAATACAACAGTAAACAACAGAGGTATCACAAAAGGTTGACTAGGTATTTAAGTTGGAGATGGCGAATTCAGCAAGCTTATCAGCATTTAGTACACCCGTATTCAATTGGGGGTCCTAAAGGTCTTCTAAGTGTAATGGGTGTAAGCATGGGGCAAAACCCTGCTAGAATAAGGAATGTATTCGAAAAAACGCTTGATGATCTAATGCGTGATGAAGTAATAAAGGAATGGCAATACCAAACACCGATTGATGAGGGGAAATGTTCTGGGCGTAACTGGCTTGAAAATTATTGGTTAAACCTTAAAGTAACGGTTACGCCTTCTGATGAGTTAGTATCGTTACAGCAAGAGCTCTTACAAAAGAAGAAAATAGTCCCTAAGAACAAATTGATGGGAACATTGGTAAAAGATCCAGTAATAGAAGTACAGGATATGGAGACAGAAGAAATTCAACCACCTCAATTGAATCAGCAACAAGTAAATAAGGATATTAATTGGTATCAGCAGAATATTCTTCATTATAAAGAGGAAAATAAATGTAGTTTAAGAGATATTGCAAAGGAAATAGAGATATCACCTTCCAATCTTTCGAAATTGTTAACTGGTAAGAGAAAAAGGTTAAGCGAAGAAACACGTAGTAAGTTGGATAAGTGGATAGAGAGACAAGAAGTAGTGAACTTATTATAAATTCATTACCTCTTGTAGTATTTAACCTTATATTGCTACGAGTTGCATGTGAATGAGCTTATAGGGAGTAAAAGGGGTTTAATTGATGTTAGACGTTTTATCAAGAAATAAGGATATGTAGGGAGATATTGTTAATTAGTAGGAGAATTATCTTTTAACAAGTAGCTAGTAGATATTATATAAATTATAGGGTGTGAAAAATTTGTTTATAAAGAAGATAAAGATTTCATCATTTAGAAAGTTGAAGTTATTTGAACTCGATCTTTCAAATGTAAATAAGTTAGATAGTAATAAGAATATGAATTTAACAATAATAATTGGGGAAAATGGTACAGCAAAAACAACGGTTTTCGAAGCGGTTATTCGTTGTTTTCTAAATAAGGAACGCTTCAATCAAATGGGGCATATTGAATATTCTTATGAGGGGGAAGATTTCGTTAGTAATGAAGATGAGGCACCCTTACCCAAAAAAATTATAGTGTCTACTTATACACCTATTGATAAGTTAGAGGAAGTTATTAAAGAGTTAGAACACAATAAAGAATTACGTAAAACAAACATTGATCGCCTTAATTTACAACATATTGCTACAAGAATTTTGAAACACTATGTTTTTAAAGGAACGGCAGATATAAATTCAATATTTGATTACGTAGGATACAAAAATCCAGATTTACACTTAGAGATTAGCCCTTATAAATTAGCACAGGTATCTGAAATGAGAAGGAGGGCAGTTTTTCGATTGGTAGAAAACTACGATGCTGTATCATATCTGTTTGAGGATAAATATAAGGAAAATAACTTTACCTATGTAATCGAATCTTACCAAAAGGAGCTAGATTTATTTAAAGAGAGTTTAGAAAAAATAGGCTATAAAGCTCGAGTTAGAGCAAACTTATTGCAAGGTATAGGAACTTTAGATCGACGTATGGAAGATAGGAATAGATTTTGGAAATTAAAAGATGTTAGTGATGTAGATAGAAAAATATTAATTTGTAACATAGAAGTACTTTTTATATTATACAAAATGAAAATTCTTATAAATACCTTAAAGCCATCAAACGTAAATTATAAAAAAAGTATGTTTTTACCTATTGATAAATTCAGCCTTTATCATGGAGGAGAAGAGGCGTTTAAAAATGACCTTAAAATACTCGAAGTATGTTCAACTAGTTTTTGGAAAGAACTTTGGATTGGTCCCAAAGATAATAAGCTACCATTATCCATGTTAAGTTCTGGGGAATTAAGTTTATTTCTAAGGATTTTTGATTTATATGACTATGTAGAGCATGAATCAATAATTTTGATTGATGAGCCAGAAACACATTTACATCCAAAATGGATAAAAGGATATGTGAAAATATTAAACGAATTACTGGGGAAAAAAAGGTGTCATGTAATAATAGCTACGCATTCACCACTTATTGTTTCAGATGTGCCGAAGAATAGTATTGTAGCTTTAAAAAACTTTGGAGGATTTATTGAACAGATAAAAATTAGAGAACGAACACTAGGATTGAATTATGATGAGATTCTTTCAGAGGTTTTTGATCTGGATGATGATAAAGGGAATATGATTCATGAATATGCCAAAGTAATAGAAAAAGCACTTGAAAATGATGAGTTTGACAAAGCATTAGAAATTTACTCTCAAATGGCAGATAGTGATATAAGATACAAGTTATACTCAAAGTTAAGAGCATATCAAGAGCAAAAAGGTGAGAGAGATGTATAAATTTCTTTTACTTGAAGAAGTAGAGACACGTATAGGAGCATATCATGGATTTGTTCTTGAGCTGTTGAAATGTATTAACGATTTACCTAATCTAGAAAGCATTGAGCATTTAACAGCTGAGCAAAAGGAAAAGAGATTTAATAAAGATTTACAGGTTGTTATTGACGAGCTTAAAATACTAAAAAAGAATAAAACTGTTGCAACTACTTATCATTCGGTTGTAAAAGTTGCGACAAAGACGGACTTAAAAAAGAGTATCACTAAATTAAAATATGAAGAATATGATATTTTTAAAAAATATATGGAACTAACGAAAAACTATGAAAATATCCTTTCTAATTTATATGAAGATTCGACAGAATACTCTACGTCACTGCAGCATTCTTTTACCTACTTATATGAAAAGTTAGTGCATACAAAAGTATTTAATGAAGTAATAGGAAATAAAAATAAATTGGCAATTAATGAATTTAAAAATTTATTGCTTTTAGATCATAATGTTTGCCCATATTGTGACTGGTATGAGATAGAGAAAGCAGGTGTATCAATAGATCATTTCTTACCAAAGTCCAAGTTCCCGTTGTTTTCAATATATCCCAAGAATCTAGTTATGTCTTGTCCTACATGTAATGATAGAATTAAAAAACATTATATTAAATTGCCTATTTTTCATCCCTATTTTGATGAAGTAGCTAGTTATTTTAAGTTCAGATTGGTTAAAGAAGAAATAAAAATTTTTTTTGTTAATGGGATTAATCCATTAGATAGAGAAAAGGCAAATAATTTCCTTTCGCTATTTAAGATCGAAACGCGTTTTAATGAGAATGGAATGGCAAAGAAATTAGAGGATTTTTACAGAGATATTCGAAATGATATTTATGCTGATTTGAAAAATGAGGTGGTAACCTTAGAGTATATAAAATTTAAGGTTATTAGTGAGTTTAATAAACATGCTGATAGATTGATTGAAAAAAGAAGAAAATCCGCTTTAACAAAACTAAAACTAGATTATCTAGAACAAATTAATAATCCTAAAGAGATCGATTTAGTTTCAAGAATGATTAATTTTGATATTAAGAATTTTCAAGAAGGAGATTGCTAAGGAATAATCTAGACATGAGCTGATTACGAATTTTTTGTACCAACAGTTGTCTTGTATCAGTAGTGCATTATACTCATTTTTGGGCTAGCTTTTAATAGTAAAATATTATTTATTGAAATATTTTTTGAAAATGTTGATATAAAAATCTAAAATGTGTAATATACAGTTATATTGTTAGTTTATTTGATTCCGTTTATTCCCACACCTTCTTGTGTTGTGGTTGAGTTGTAGAAGCAAGTTGCGTCTTGTTTCAATTGTGAAAGGGCTTCTTTGAGCCGATTAGTGTATATATAGCTTATTTTGCTATGCACATTTTTAATCGACTTGAAGAAGCCCTTTTTGTGTTGTTTTCAAGTTTGCAGGCGGGGTTATTTATGATTCATAACATAACAAATTAAACAGTAGAGGAGATAGTAAAATGAAAAAAGATTGTAGACACTTAAAACTAGTACCAACAGTAGAGGAGCATAAAACACGAATGGAAAATAACCAGAAGTCATATGCTGCACCAGCAATGTCATCTGAATCCAGAGCAAGAGTAAATCAAATGAGAGGGTGTTTTGAAGCAGAAATTATATTACCAGATGGTAAATTTCAATATTTCAAACCACATGCTCTTAATGAAAAAGAAGCCACTCAAGAAATCGCGTTATATATTGAAGGGATTCAGGAAATGAAGATAGGCTATGTTATCTTATGGCGCTTTGTCGGGCAACAAAGTTTTTACCATGGTACAAAGATTGTAGCTGAACCGAAGTTTCATAAAATCATGCGTAAGCTAAAAGATTTTTTCTTCGATTATGAAGAAGTGGTTTATGAAACTGAAAAATAAGAAAGATAGAGGGATATAAGTATGAAAAAGGATAACATTTGGACAATATTAGACGATCCAAAAGAGCAGGAAACAAGAGGACCATCTCAAGAACCGGATGATATATTCGCTGGTTTGGATGAGCTATCGGAGATTACAGATGAAGAACTACCATTCTAATTATATCGAGGTAGTGTATAGAGGGTAAAAGGAAGAACTAAGTGATGTATATACTTGGATCTTCCTTTTTTTATTGCAAAAAAAGAACTTGGAGGAAAATATTATGAGAATAGGAAATGATTTAGCGGCGGGATTTTATCCAACACCACTAACAGAAGGGAAACACTTAATGCAACTATTACAAATGGAATCAGAGCGAGCTTATGCTTGTTTTGATCCATGTTGTGGAGAAGGGGCAATTTTACGAAGCATTGCAGATGAGGTGAGACAGGTTGGCATACAACTTGATACATATGGTGTGGAATTAGATGCAAACCGATATAACAAAGCAAAAGAGCAATTAGATGTAGTGGTACGCTCAAGCTTTGAAAGCATGATGATTAGTCATGACTACTTTCCGCTTATTTTCTTAAATCCTCCTTATAATACGGAGCTTCGTACAGAAAATACAAAATCAGAGAAAATGGAGTTCAACTTCCTAAAGCGTGCTCACCTTTATTTACAAGAAGGTGGGATCATGGTGTATGTCATTCCATACGACAGATTCGCTAGAGACGATATCAGTTATTACTTAGCAAAGAATTATGAGGAAATAGGCTTGATGCGTTTTGGTGATGAAAATGAAGAATTTGAGCAATTTAAGCAATGTGTTTTTATTGGCCGTAAGCGTGCAGCTACGAAAAATGATACATATTTCAATGATCGATTTGCTAATTTTTGTGAAAATATGTCCGATCTTACTTTCGTAAGAAAACATGTGAGTACATTAGCACAAATGGTGAATCATAAGGATTGGACTATACCTGAATTGCGTCATCAAAACAAACTTATTTTCACATCTCGCGTGGATTATAAAAGTGCTTATGAAGGTGTGGGGAAATCGGAAGGTATCTCGACATTTAAGAAGCGTTTAAATAGAGGAAATGGTTACTCACTTCAAGAGGAGAAAACAGATGCTGAAAGAGCAAAAATGCCAATTGCTTCCGGACAATTAGGACTATTGCTGATAACAGGTGTGGCAGACGGTTTGCTTGGTGAAGGTGATACACTCCATGCAGTTCGTGGATCTGAAAATGTGTATTATGAACATTCATTTGAGCAATTGGAAAAAACAACAAAAGAAGTTGTTTTACAAAAACGTCGCGCGAAATTTATCATTGCAACACCTAAAGGTGAAGTCAAAGAACTTGTCTAGGAAAGGAAGAAGGATATGTCTGTACTGTTAGGAATAGGGGCATTATTTATCGTATGGGAATTTAGTAATCGTATGTTTCGTATTGCCATTGTACTTACAGTCATTTGTTTATGTGCTTCTCAATTAGGTGCAGGTATACATTTGGAAGTATTAGAGCAGTTTTCAGTGTTCCAAGGTGCAGGTGATATGCTACATGCGGCTGAACAATCATTACCAGAGTGGAAACAGTTTATAGATTTTTAGCTAATAAATTGAATGAGTAGGACATGAAACGTATCGGATAAGATGCGTTTTTTATTTTAGGAGGGAAATTTATGTTAAAAGAAATGATTCAACAAGATACATTTGACCAGGAACAAACACCAGCGATGTTGCAATTGGAGATGGGCACTGCTTCACATTCAGCCTTCTGCTTTGCTATGGCAGTTAATCATAACAACCATATGCAATTTGCAGTACTAGGTGCGAATGACAGTACATTAAAGTCATTCCGTGCTGCCATATCAATGGGAACCAGTCGTTTGTATTTTGGAGAAGGAAAAAAAGAAGAATTATATTACATATTAGATAAAAAAGTGAATGTAAATTCAAAAGGTCAGTTTGATTTTATTAACACACAAACAGCAAATAAGAAGAAGGCAATTATTGCATTTTCTAGAGAATTAGAAGAAAAGTATATTGTTGCAATTGATGAAGCACCAGAGATGCAAGTAAGAGTTTTCTTGATGGCTCCTCCGTATGGTCTTCCAATCTTAGAAGAATGGGCGAAACCAATTTACGAAGAGATGCTAACAAGAAAGCTATTACAACCATTAGATGTGTATTTTGATAAGAATGAATTTACTTCTCTATCTATTGCGCAGGTAGTGCTAAAAGCAGAGGATTGTAAAGAGTTTTTATCAGAAATGATACGCACTGGAAAATGTCAATTTCCACAAGAGGGTACAGGTAAAAAAATCAATGAAATTAATGATTTAAATGAATATCTATTGGAATATTCGCCTGTCATGCTTGATAAGGTAACAAAATTAGATGAGCCTTTACATCAACCGATGAAAGAACAAGCATTATCTCATTTTGATACATACAAAAGACCATTATTCCCTGTACAAGCACATGTAGCAACAGGAGCAGCAAAAGCACTACAAGTACAAAAAGGGATCATTATACAGGGGGAAATGTCGAGCGGCAAAAGTGCAATTATGACAGCGACAGTAGATGGATATTTCCATTTGACAGGACAAAAAGGATATCGTACTTGCGTATTTGTTCCACCAACTCTAACTGAGAAGTGGGCAAAAGAAGAAATACGACACTTAATACCAGACGCAGAAGTATATCTAATTAAACGTACAGAGGATTTAATTCGCATTCATCAATCCTGGATTCAGGCTGGAAGACCAAAACCAGAAAAACCAACCTATTTTGTTATTAGTTTTACAACAATGCGAGGGGACTCTATTAAACAGATGCCATTACCTTATAAGAAAATTGCACTTTCCAAGAAATCAGAGGAAGAGGTGCAAAAATATTATAAGAAGGGATACTACTGTCCAGATTGTGGTGCTAAGTTGCGTAAAAAAACGTCTTCAATTATGGTTCAACAAGCTAATGGTGAACAGAAAGAAGTCTGTCAGTATAAAGATTTTACAGGAAGTGACTTAGATTCGAAAACAAATAAAAACAGTGTATGTGCTGATTGTAATTCAAATATTTGGAGCCCAAAAGTAAAAACGAAATATGCAAGTTTTAAAGATTGGACCAAATATGAAAATAAATTAGTGCAAGCAATAAAAGAGGGAAATAAATCGCTGCAAAAACAACTAGAGTTAGAGAATCGTGTGAAGCCATATGATGCGAAGCAATCAGGACGAGCATATCGAAAGGTAGCTACTGTTGAGTATATTCGTAGAAAAATGAAACATTTTTTTGATGCTTTAATTTGTGACGAAGTCCACGAATTAAAAAGTGAAACAGCACAAGGAACTGCCTTAGGAAGTTTAGCAAAGGTTTGTAAGAAAGTTGTAGCTGGAACAGGTACATTATTTGGTGGCCGCGCAAGCGATGTATTCTATACGTTATGGCGTTTATTCCCTAAAAAAATGGTGAAAAGTGGTTTTGAATACAGTTCTTTCATGGAATGGAATGAAACCTACGGAAACATCGAGAGAACATATTACCATGAGGGTGAGGTCCCATCTAATATAGCTTCACGCGGAGCACAAGGTACATTAGATAAAACCAAGGTTGTACCTGGTATTTCACCTTATGTGTTTACCCAATTTTTAATGGATACAACCATTAATGTACGCTTTAAAGATGTATGGCCAAATCCTGTGGAACTAGTCAATGTCCCTACAATTCTTGTTGATATGTCTGAAGAGCAAAAGCAAGCCTATGAGCATATGAAAGAGTCGTTCGAAAAAGCAATCGAAGCAGCGAAAGGTACACCAGACGCTGGAAAACTGTGGCTTTCTTATATTCGTACAGGTAATGCATATCCAGACAATATGATCCATTATCCGAACTATTACTTAGATAATGCAGGAAAAGAACTGGTTTGGTCTAATGATACATTCAAATTTGATGAGGATTGTATACAGCCGAAGGAGAAGAAGTTGCAAGAAATATTGCATACTGAAATCTCTGAAGGCCGTCCAACCATCATTTATGTATCTGATACAGGATCTACAGTGAAAGAACGAGACGTTCAGCCTCGTTTACAAAAGGTCGCAGAGCAAGTACCTGGTGCGAAAGTAGCTATTCTTCGCACGAATACAGTTACTCCGCCAAAGCGCAGTGCATGGTTAAAAGAGCAAGTAAATAATGGTGTGAACGTAATCATTTGTTCGCAAGAATTGGTAAAGGTTGGTCTGGACTGTGCGACAAGAAGTCGCTAATAAATAGTGCTTCATTATGAAGTCACCTTAGTCATGAAAGGTGTTCCCGCTCGAAGCTGCTATCTGAGTAATCGGATTGTTGGGTTGCATGAGAGTTAAGTGTCCAACGGATAACGTTACACAGACGTTTGAAGGGGCTAGGGAAAGTTTGAGAATGTGTAAGCGTAAAGCTGAATCTTTGTAATCTTCGTCACCGACAACGAGTGTACTGTGATTGAATAAGCTCGTAGATGCAGATAGGAAAGGCTCGACGGTCAAAGAGTCGTATAATGACCCACAGATCTGCCGGAGTAAAGAAGGACACTTACCTTAAACGAATCTATTATTAGTGGAACTTGTTAAGCCCTATGAAGTCCTCATAAATCGTGTGAATCGTTTTAGCCGAGAACACTATGAATGAGGTAATCAAACCGTAAGGAGCGACTAATTCTTCAGAGGGTATAGGAGGTTGGAGAAAGCGAATGCCGCTATATCGAAAGATAGCAGGAAATCATAACTGAGCGGATAGTGTCTTTTGACATAACTTGAAAAAGTGCTGAATTCCAACTGGTCTTCAACACGAAAGAAAGCGGAAAGAGGAATCTTATCAAGGAGGAACATGTTATGAATACTGTCAATATGAAGTCGGCTGTTTCTCCACAGGTAACTCAATGGAACTCCATACAATGGAAGGAAATTGAAAACTATGTGAAGAAACTTCGACAACGAATCTATCGTGCCGAACAATTCGGTAATAAACGTAAGGTGAGAAAACTTCAACGTCTAATGTTGAGAAGTAAGGCAAATCTGTTATTAAGTATTAAGAGAGTAACGCAAATCAATCAAGGAAAACGCACTGCTGGAATTGATGGGATTACTACTAACACACCAGAGGATAGAGTTAAATTGTTCCATTTATTAAAAGGGTATAGTGTTAGAAATATTAAGGCATTTCCAGTGAAAAGAACTTATATTCCTAAGAAGAATGGAAAGAAAAGACCTTTAGGGATTCCAGTTATCAAAGATAGGATATTTCAAAATATGGTTAAAAATGCATTAGAACCTCAATGGGAATGTCGCTTTGAGTCTATGTCTTATGGATTTAGACCCAAACGAAGTGCTCATGATGCTATGGCAAACCTTTTCCTTAAATTAAGTAGAGGAACTAATAGAGCATGGATATTCGAAGGTGATTTTCAAGGTTGTTTTGATAACCTGAATCATGAGCATATTTTATCCTGTATAGAAGGTTTTCCTTACAGTAATGCAATTAACCAATGGTTAAACGCAGGATGTATAGATAATAAAACCTTCTACAAAACAGAAACTGGTACTCCACAAGGGGGAATTATTTCACCTTTATTAGCTAATATCGCTTTACGTGGAATGGAAAAGGAATTAGGAGTAAGATACCATTTCCCAAAAAGGGATGGAGCTATGTTATATCCCGATTCAATTGGGATAGTAAGATATGCAGATGACTTTGTTATAGCGTGTAATTCTAAAGAAGAAGCTGAAAGTATGTATGCTAAACTTCAACCTTATCTTGATAAAAGAGGGTTAAAATTGGCAGAGGAAAAAACCAGAGTAGTACACATCGCTGATGGTTTTGATTTCTTAGGCTTTAATTTTAGACAATATCCTACTAAAGAAGGTTCACAACTCTTCATCAAACCATCCAACCAAAGTGTCAAAAAAGCTAAAGAAAAGGTAAGCGAAATATTTAAATCTCATAGAGGACGTTCAATTGGACAATTAATCAGAAAACTGAATCCAGTTATAACGGGCATAGCAAATTACTGGTCACCTGTTGTAGCAAAAGTAATTTATGGCGACATTGACAACTATATTCATAAGAAGGTAATGCACCATCTTAAATATAAACATCACCGAAAAGGCGCTAGATGGATAAATAAGAAATATTTCCATCCAGATCATACAGGTGTTAGCCAAGATAAATGGTTACTAACGGACCCTGATAATCACAAAAATCAATTGATTCGTATGAGATGGACACCAATTGTAAGACATGTACTGATTAAGTACAAGAATAGTCCAGATGACGCTAATCTTAAAAATACTTTGCAAAAAGGGATGAAAAGATATTCAATAGGTTCAATACAAATTCCAAGAGAAAATTAGCGAAAAAAACTAAATATAAATGCAGAGTTTGCAACAACTCATTAGTTGGAGATGAACCACTTGAAAGTAATCACATTGTTCCTAGAGTTATAGGTGGAAAAGATGATTACGATAATCTTGAATTACTTCATTGTAGTTGTCATAAACAGCACCATGCCCTTTTAGAATGGTACGGGAACGGAAAACAGCTACCTAAAGTACAAGCTTATCTAAAATCTCAAAAGATACCTATTAACAGCAAAAAAGCAGTTAGAACAATGTTGAACACATTTAAAAAGTTTAAATACTAGATTGTTAAGGATAAAGGGAGGCTTGAGCCGTATGTGCTGAAAGGTACAAGTACGGTTCTTAGGGGAGAAAGAGGTGGTAACACCTCCGACTTACCCGACTATTGGCAACACCAACGCTCATTTTCTACCAGCTTTCATTTAGCTTATTTACGTTAAACCAAGCCGCAAGAAGACACTGGCGTATTGGACAAACTAAGCAATGTAGAACCTTTTATCTGGGCTACAAAGAAACATTCCAAGCTCAGATGGCACAGTTAATTGCTCAGAAGAATAAAGCTGCTGAAGCAATGAATGGTGATGCAACAAGCGATGGGCTGAATGCAATGCTTGGTGATACTGGAGATCTACAGACTTTATTAATTCAAAACATTAAGAGTGGAAATAAATTAAAAGGTTCAACAGAGGAATGGACAAAAGCAGCATCTGATGAATCGAAACGCGTCCTTGCAAACATCGGTAATGTCATTACACCTGTATTTGAATCAATTGAAATTCAATTTACGAATTGGGTGGAGAAATTACCAGAAACGATGGACGTAGCATTTATGAAAGAAGCTCAATTTGTACGAAGAGCTGTTGAATGTATTAAAAATGAGCAAGTACCTGGAGTTCGAATGAAGCAGAATGTACTTGAAATAGATGGAGAAATCGAAGATGTCATTCGAGCTTTAACAACACTGAATACTGATAAGCGTATGCTTGTGCAAAAACAGGATATCACATTCTGGGATTCAGTTATTGTAGAGGTGGGTTCTTCTAAAAAGAAAAGGAAACGAAAAAACAAAGTAATCGATGGACAGTTTGAGTTCGATTTATTTGGATGATCGAGAGGGGAATATTATGTTTACAAAAATTTTTATTGGTCTATTTTGTTATGTGTTTTTAGTAGTTCGTAATTCAAAGAAAAAATTTCTAATAGAAGAAGCCAAGAAAAAAGAAATGGAAAATAAACCGGTGGAACGCCCTGTTTATTGGTGCCCAAGAGAAAACAAGCCTATTGGAAGGGAACAAGAGCGTGTTACTGTTCCAACAAAAGAAATCACCTTAGAAAAGGATGTAGCAAGTATATATGATTTAGTTGCTACATCTGTTCATAAGAATCTGGGTGAGGAAGAGAGTAACAGGTTCAAAAATGAGGATATAGAAGAAGTGGAGTATGCTGAATCTTTTCATCATACTCCTACTCCTGAAGTTGTTTGTGATATTCCTTTTCCAAGTGATGAGGATATACCTGAAGAATTATTCGAATATGAGGACATGTATCCACAACCAGAATATGTTTCAATTCCACCGGAAACGGAACACGTTTTTCCTGTTCAACAAGGAGTAGCTGATGTTGAAGATATGGATTTTGTGAGGTGGACTGCAAAAGTAATAGAACAAGAACAAGGACTAACACGTGTCATAAATATGTCTAATAAAAAGCGTTATTGGATTCATACAGAGGGAGAGATATTACCGAAAAATCAATTACTGTATATGAAATTAGAGGTCGATTCACCTTATTCTTATACACTTGTTGAATGGAGTAATAGACAACTAGGGAATATATAATTCTATTTCCTAGTTGTATTTTCTTAGTTAAATAGCATGAAATACAGCATTTTTCCACTCATTTGTACAAGAATAAAACATTTTTTTATTTTTGTACAAATGAGTGGGACAGATTGATTCACCATATAAAGATATTCGACTATAATGAGACATTGTACGTCATTGTAATATTGAAATGTTTTGAGATTCAAGTGATTAACAGTCTTAAAACAGGGGAATTGAGAACTCTTCGTAATATTACAATGCTTAAAATAGATTAAATCCAAACATGAGGATTATATGAAGTGAAAAAATATTTTTGAGTTGAAAAAATAACAATTTTGAAAGGTGAATGTAAATGAATATTAATTCCATAAGTAACAATGTAGTAGAAAAATTAGAACAAACGGTGCGCTATGAAAAGAAACAAGTCCAGGTATTACGTGTAAGTAAAAGTAGTTCTAATATACACGCTTACATGATTTTTCCGGAATTCTCAGAGGTTAAAATTTCAAATACCGAACTGGACGAATATATAGAAAACCTGTCAACAAGCGTGAAGTATGTCATTGATCGCAAGTTGAGTCAACAAGAAATTGAAAAACAAAATCATTCTTTCATTATGACGTGTGAAGTAGAGGAAGATGGTGTGATAGATGATGAAACGATTCATTTTAATACGACGTATGTAAAACCACCAACAATTGCAAATAAAGTATTTAAGTTAGTGTTTGGATTAGGCAATCGCTTAGATAGCTTAAAAGAGTTACATATTACAGTATTAAATAATAATATTAATCGAATTGAAATTGAGTTTTACAATGAAAATGAAACATATGAGGCAGTAGAAAAAGAAGAAATTGCAAATGCAATTATGGGGGCATATACAAAAGCAAATATCTATTATGCAGCAGACCTTTATTATGCAGCAGAAGGAAATGAAATTAAATTAAAGAGCATCAAACCAAAATTAGCGGGTGATGTGTGATGAAACGAGAAAAAGGAATGATAGGAGTCTTATGCACGCTTGTTTTGATGATTTTATTACTTGTACCCTTACAAGCAGCTCAAGCTTCTGTAAAAGTAGATTTTAATGAGTTAAAAGGAAATGATGTTTCGTCATCATTTAAAGATGGACTAAACAATCGAACGAAAACAACAGAGAAAGATGATTCATTTGGATCATCAATATTATATAAACTAAGACCTAAGAGTACGATTATAGATGCAAATAATCGAATGTTTTTTTTCATAAATCGTTCTCCTTTTCAATTTATTAGTTACGGTGTATGTGTGGGTGTCCTGTCCACGTAATTCCAACTGTAACGCCTTTTCCTTTGTTAACAACAGCTAATGTAGCAGCTCCAAGTCCAACTGTAGCCGCAATTAATCCTAATGGGACTGAAGCTGGTATTGTTACATATCCAGCTGCTGCTAATTCGGCTGCAACCCAAATTGCTGCACTACCCCATGCCATTGCTTCAGCTAGTGATTGAGTTTCAGAATTACTTAATTTTAATCCGAATCCCCATCCATAAAAACCAGCTGAAGAAGATTGTAATTCTTTGAATTGACTTAGGTCATTATTAACATATGAATTTAGTGCTTGTGTTGTGGAAAGTTTTCCAGGGTTTCCTTGTTCATCTTTTTCTAGAGTGAAATATCCTTTTTTAATATATTCATTTTCTAAGTTTAATCCATTTAAGAACTTTTGATATTCCTCATTTGTTATACCAATTTCATCTGCTGTTGCATTAATATATAAAAGTCCTTCTGCATTTACTTTTACATATGGAGTAAATGTTTTTGTTGTGTTAAGTGTTTGATTAAATTGTTCGTTTGTTTGAATGGGAATAAATTTATTACTTTGATTTTCTTGTACTTGCTCTGTTTTTACTGCTGTTTGTTTTTCTGTTGCGGCTTGAGAAATGCTAGGCGATAGGCTACCAAGTAATAATGCACCACTTAAAACTGCTGAAATCTGTTTAACTTTCATTATAAAACCACCTTTTTATTGTAATTTGGAATATTTTAGATTCCTATTACATTGTAGTTCATATTTGAATATATTGTAATATTTTGCTATCGATTAGAATATTATGCTAGATTACCAAACCCTTACATATAATATTAATTATACAAAATATTGTGGTGGAAAGATTTTTTATATTCATAGAATCTCCTGCTTTTTTGAAATTATATATATTCATATTATCATGTTATTACACTAGGTTAAGTTTCGGGTAAGTTGATATATTGATTTCTGAATATTTTGTGTATATTATATACTGAGGTGCAACTAACAAATGATGTATTGTTTTAGTTGTGAATAAAGAGGATCAAAGTGTAATAGGTTTAGATATTTTTGGATAAGTGAGTATGTATCGTTTTTCATTTTCACCTAATAGGGACTAATAATGAGTGTAGGACGAGCGCACTCCCCTTGAGGTAAATTTCATTTTTTTAGCGAATTGCATAACGTAAGTATTATGCTATAATTGAATTAATCCAATACTAAAAAATCATATTGCAAAAGGACACACCTACGCAGAACCATAGCGTAGGTGTGTCCTTTTTTTGGTTAAGGAGGAAAAAGTTATGGGGAAAACGTTATTTATTGCAGAAAAACCAAAAGTGGCCAATGAAATTATGAAATCGCCACGTTTCCGACACTCACAAAAGTACATTGGTAGCAAACCTTATTACGGTTATTACGAAAATGATCATTATATTGTCAGTTGGTGCCGTGGACATTTACTGGAACTGAAAAATCCGGAAGAGATGGATCCAAAGTATAAAGTGTTTCAGTTAGAACATTTACCCTTAATTTTTCAACCATCGTATAAGGTGATACAAGAAAATGCAGAGCAACTTCAAATCCTTGTTAAACTGTTACAACGACCTGATGTTGACCATGCCGTGAATATTTGTGACGCGGACCGCGAGGGAGAGTTAATCTATAGGGAAGTGTACGAATACGCAGGTGTGAATAAAAAGCAATCTCGCGTATATAAATCCTCTTTTGAAGCTGTAGAATTCGAAGCAGCTCTCAATCGATTAGAAAGCGCGTCTAAGTATGATGGACTAGCTTATTCTGCTAAAGCAAGGCAGTATTTAGATTATCTATTAGGGATGAATATAACCAGGGGATGCACCACAAAATTAGCACAAAATAAATTCCTATTGGCATCTGGCCGTGTACAAATGTGTTTGCTACATGAGATCCGTCAACGTGAGTTAGCAATTGAAAACTATAAGGAACAGTCTTATTATCATCTGCAGCTAGTAACAAATTTAGGACTCACTCCAGTTATGAAAACAGAAGATCAGGTGTTAAACCCATTGCCATTAAGAAGTTTGGGAGAGAACCTAAAAGGTCAATATCTCACGGTGGAGGAATTTAAAGAGGGCACTAGGAAGCAAAATCCTAAATTGCTATACAACTTAACAGACTTGTACAAAGATGCCCATGCACAATTACAAATTAATGCTGAAACTGCAAAAAAATACATTCAGAACTTGTATGAAGAAGGTTTTATAACCTATCCACGCTCTTCGTCTAGGCATTTACCTACAGAACAAGTGGAACGAGTAAAAGGTGTTATGCAGGCGCTAGCTAAGAGTCGTTATTCTTTACTGGTACAATCCGTCGATATTGACGCCATTGATATAAAACACAAAACATTTGATGATGATCTTGTATCAAGCCATTTTGCCATTATACCGACGACTAAACAATATCAAGAGGAAGGTCGTCCAGAGATTGAACAACAACTATACAGTCTCGTGGTAAAACGTTTTGTGGGCAATTTCATGCGTCCTGCAGTGTACCTGGTAAGAGATGTATCCCTTATTGATGCAATGGGAAATACCTATCAAATAAAAGAAAGTGTGCTTCGAGAAAAAGGTTTCCTAGAAGTGTTCCAAGAGGAAGTAGAGGAAGAAAGTGTGGAAACATTTAAAGTTCCTATCCTGCAGAAAGGACAAGAACTTCAAATCTATGATTTTGAGTTGCTGGAATCCAAAACAAAGAAACCTGCTCTACACACAGAAAGCTCAATTCTTACTTTCATGGAAACGGCTGGTCGTAAAATTGATGATGAACATTTAAAAGAGCTAATGAAAGGAAAACGAATTGGAACCGTAGCAACAGAAGCGGCTTTTATTCCGGCTTTACACGAGAAGAATTTTATAGACATTGAAAAGGGGAAAATTATAACAACTCCAATTGGCCGTGCCTTTATTGAACAATTTCCCGTTCAGCAAATTAAAGATCCGTTGTACACAGCAGAAATGGAAGGTATGATATATCGTATTGAAAAGAATGAAATGAGTTTTAAAGAATACATTGCACAAACAAATGCGTTTGTACAAAAAATAACACAAGAGACTATAAGAATTCCTGACACAGTTTCGTATAATCTAATAGAGATCTGGAAGAAACAAATAGAAGTATGCCAATGCCCTTGTGGAAATGGTATAATTTTAGATAGAGGGAAATTTTTCGGGTGTAGTAATCATCCGAATTGTAATATTGGATTACCTAAGAAAATTAAGGACAAAACAATCCCTGCAGTACAAGTAAAAAAACTATTTGAAGAGAATAAAACGGACATTATAAAAGGATTTAAATCTAATGGTAAAGAATTTTCTGCGTATCTAGCATTCGTTAATGGTGAAGTCAGCTTTAATTTGCCTTCAGTTGAAGAATTATCGCTAGGTCAGTGTCCAAAGTGTCAAAATGGACACATTTTAAAACGTGATACGTTTTTTGGGTGTTCAGAATATAAAAGCGGATGTAATTTTGCGATATCTGCTAAAATTAAAGAAAAGAAATTATCTGATAGCCAGATTAAGAAATTATTGAAGAATCGCGTTACTGACTTCATTCATGGTTTTAAAGGAGAGTACGGAGAATTCACTGCAGCTATCCGATTAAAAGAAGATCTTAGCATTTGTTTTGAACGTCCAACAACGGATGATCGTACTATAGGGAAATGTCCTTTGTGCCAAGGAAGGGTAATTGTAGGGAAAACCACTTATTTATGTGAGCATTATAAAAAGCCTTGCGCATTCATTGTGTCTGGAACCATTTTGAAAAAGAAAATAACTAGTGCGCAAGTAAAAAAGTTATTAGAGAAGAATATGACCGATACAATCTCAGGATTTGAAAGTAAGAAAACCGGAGAAAAATTCGATGCAAAATTAACCTATGATGTACAAAAACAACGTATTACATTTATAACGAATAAAAAGAAATAATATCATAAAATCTTAAATTTCATATATAAAATTAATAAGAACTATGATATGATAAAAGTAACAAAATACTTCTAAAACTATCTTGCAAAAGGACACACCTACGCATACATATGCCATAGGTGTGTCCTTTTTTATTTGTTCAAAAAAGGAGAGGTCGATATGTTTCAGCGCTTTGCAGGTGGAGAGATGACATTATCCATACCTTCATCAATTGAAGATGAGATACGTAAATACAGAAGAGTGAACCATATGAAAGAGATAGAAAACATATGGTCCGGTCAAGATTCAGCTGGCCCTTTATTAAATGGTGAAATATTACGCGATATACGAAAAAGATTAGAAATGGGTAAATTGCAATTACATAACAAAGAGAAAGTTGAAATATTGCAACTTATTAATGCTATCTTACTACTAGCACACTCGGTAAAAGTGGAGTATTGGAATATAGGATATTTTTGTATGGTTTCCGCTAATGAAGAACAGTTACATGAGGAAGAGAAGACAACTGTTTTAGAAATGCTTATTAACTACGAAGGGGTATTATATCCTACATTATCTGAAGAATATAGGTACCAGGAACTCACTGCACTTGAGTGTTGTACAGAGAAAGAGCATATGGAATATGAATATTTTATTACTAAGTATTGGAAAGTAAACTACGCAGGGAAAATGGAGATGGGTAATCTATGAAAATCAAAGTGGAGTGCTTATTATGATTAAGTTTTTAAAAAAAGTAAGTATAGTTTCTTCCTGCATTGTGATGTTAACAGCATGCAGCAGTTCCGCGCAAACAAAAAATGATTCGAGACCTCCCCAAGCAGTACAAAAAGGAATACAACAGCACGTAGAAGGGAAAGGTATTGTTGATATTCCAGAAACTTATAAGGGGAAATTAAAAGGCTTAGAGACTGTTAAAGGGAAGGTATTACATATTAAAGACGGAGATACGATAGACGTAAACGTAAAGGGGCAGAAACAGACGGTAAGATTACTGTTATTAGATACCCCTGAGTCTGTATCTCAGAAAATCCCACCACAAAAGATGGGAAAAAAAGCTTCTTCCTTTTTAAAGAAACAGCTAGATGGGAAAAGTGTAACTTTGGTTTAGGATCGGGGACAAAAAGAAGACAAATAAGGTAGGAAATTGGCTTATGTATTTTGTGATGGAATACACATCAACGAAATAATGGTCAAATCGGGTTATGGGATTATAGCCTATATTTCTAGACCTAATACTACATTGCTACCAGAAATGCTAGAAGCAGAAAAAGAAGCAAAAGAAACAAGGGCTGGCGTGTGGAACATTAAAGGATTTGTAGATGAAAAGAACCGGCATTATAACCGTAATGATGCAGCTTAATATCAATACTTATTCAAAAAGGAGGTCCATAAATGAATGGAAACAAAAGAAACATGCTCTTATCTTTTTTTATTTCAACTTTCTTTATTTTTTTGAGTCTCTTGCCGTTTAGTAGTAATGAATATGTATATGTTATTTCAAAAATCGGGGCTGCAGCTGGTGTAATAAATATTGTGATGATGAGCGTATTCTTATATTTTCAGAGCAAAAAAACGAGACATCTCTTGAGTTAATATGGTACAAATACCAGTTTTCCTTACTCATACGTAAAAGCAAAGAGTAAGGAAAACTGAAAGGGGAAGTTGAAGATGAGTCAAATACCGGGGTTCTTGAAGTTTGTTTTAGCAAAGGAAAGACGATATGTATATTTGGTTGTAGCAGAAAAGAAAAATAAACGAGTGAAAACACATGTTGTATATGGATTCGGTCCACTAGAAAAAGCATTAGAAACTATGTATGGAATGCGTGATGATTTTGAGAATCGCTTTCCACCAGATTTAAAAGGTAAGGGATATGACTGGGAAGATTTAAATGATTGGATACTATCCATAGAAACAGGCTATTCCAAATACGGAAATAAGTTAGTTACATTCTAAATAGAAAAGTGAGGTAGTATCACATGCTTGATACGAAATCTTTAGAACCGTATTTTCGTTTTTCTAATTCACCAGGTATTCAGTATATCGGAACTTATTGTCCAGATTATTCTAAAGATAAAAATAAACATGCAAAAGATTTTTTACAAAAACTCATAGATTGCCTTTCGCATGTTGAAACGGCATACAGCCATGAAATTATATTGAGATTTTTACAGGATGAAACATATCAACGAGAGATGCTATCACATGAGAATTTTCAGTCCGCATTCGATGAACAAGCAAAAGATTCTATTATTCATGTGCTAGTAAATGAGTCTAAAATAATAGAAACAGTAAGTACTAGAATGAAGCAGTTAATAAACCGGGTACGAAAGCCGATGGATCCTGATAAGTATGTTTTACTAGATTTCATTCAAAAGGCAAGTACATATTTTGTACCGATAGACGATGGACATATGTTTGATTCTATGACTAAAAGCGGATTAATAGGATTTTTGCTCGGACAAGAGTGGATATTTGGTTTTGGAGAGATGGACGAGTTTGAATGGACGCCTTTTATCCACATTCAATTCTCAGGGCATATAGTGCCATATAAGGAGTTATTCGTCTATTTACCAAAAAAAGATTTTATAAACCTAAAAGGAATTGAACTAGAAAAGTATGTAAGTAAAAGATTTTTTGATATGGCAAACCATAACACTACTTTTGAAGTAGATTTCATGAATATGGAACATCGAAAACAAATTGAAGCATATATGCTTGAGAAAAGTGTATAGCATGCAGTGTAAATCGTGTGAGGAGAATCTAAAATGGAATTGATTCGTAAGTACCACATTGCCATTGCTTGGATAATAGCTACTAGCGCAATGTTAATTAGTTTGTTTTTTAGTGAATGGATGAAGCTGCCGCCATGTGATTTGTACTGGTATCAAAGGATGGCCATGTATCCATTAGTATTAATATTGGGGATAGGAATGTACAGAAAAGATCCGAACGTCAGCACGTATGCATTCCCATTTGCGTGTATCGGTTTAATGTTATCTGTATATCAAATTACAATTCAAACGTTTCCAGCTAGTGAGATGAAGATATGTTCAGTAGGAGTTTCTTGTACAGAAGATTACCTGAATTTATTTGGTTTCATCTCGATACCTATGCTATCTTTTGTTGGGTTTTTAGCTATAATCGTACTTCTGTATATAAAACCAAACAGTAAATTAAATCGGAGTAAAACAGATCGCTAAACAAGAGAGATTTACATGTAAGTCTAATTAAATGCATTAAAAACTTAATTTAAAAATAAAAAATATGAAAAGGAAGATAACAAAAATGAAAACACTACAAGTAAATAATGAAATGAACAAAATTCCAGAGGCAGATGTAGAATTACTTAAGATCATGGCTCACCCAGTTAGACTACAAATTGTAAAAGAGTTAGAACATCGTAAGATTTGTAATGTAACACAGTTAACGGAGCTATTAAATATACCTCAATCTACCGTATCTCAGCATCTTTCAAAAATGCGCGGAAAAATTCTTCGTGCAGAAAGAAAAGGATTGGAGATGTACTACCATGTTGCGAATACTAAAGCATGCCAAATTGTCGGAGTATTAGGTCTGTAATTCTACCTCGAGAAAGAGTATTGTTAAATATAGCTGCAACAGCTGCAGAATGATAAGTTTACAAGCTTAGGGTGTAGTCCTTCTAATGATGGAGGAGCTGACTGTGGTGGAAAGTTGATATAAGAGTTACTAAAAAAGAGTGCAGAACATGTCTGCATTCTTTTTTATTGTGCCTTAGCTACAATAGATAAAGTATTTAAGTATTTGTAATAAAGATAGGTGTATACATCTATCAACTTAGATTTAGGATAATTTCTCCATTTTTCAAGCAAAGAGAATATTTAGTTTATCTATTTGTATAGTGAGAATTAAAGTTTAGAATATTATGTGTCAATATTATCAATTTACTATAGTTTACAATTATGTAAAAATAGAACTGATTATAATTTTCCGTAAATAGTAGATTTAAAGCTATCATAAGGTAATGTGAGCATTTATAGCCTGCTTATAAACGGTGACTGGGGATACAGATTGGGATCAAGTACTGATAGAATTTATCAAACGAAATGAGGTGACTGTAACTTGAGAGAAATTGCGAAAAAAGTACAAATGATACGTTTACAGGAGGAGCATTTTGGGCGTAGGGCAGACGTAGAACAGTATTCTGCCAAGCGATGTAAAATAGAACGAGAGAGTTTTAAATTAGAAAAAAATAGAGTTAAAAAACGAACTCAAAAATTTCAAACAACAGAAGAAAAATGGGACACAAAATGTAAAAAAGCAGTACAATTATTTAATCAAGGACAGGAATATCCAGCTATTGCAAAAAAACTGAGGTGCAATGTGAGTAGTTTGTATAGAGAACTTAAGAAACGGGGCGCATTACAAATACCAAAGCAGGTAGCAACATCTAAATCATTAAAATCACCCATAACATCTACACAAACAAAAAAACGAATTTCGAACGATATAAAGAATATTATATGTATAAATAGAAGAATTCATGGCTATAAATCTATACTTGATTCTTTAGTATTAACAAGCTCAGATTATAAAGGGTACAATGAAAAAATGCATATTTAGCAGCGAATCTTCTTATAATATTAATAGAACATCTTTTTATTTTTTTAGGATATTTATTCTCTGATGATAACATCCAACAAATATTGAAGATTATTACCTGTTGCTTACATCAAGAAAATATTCATAAAACTAAATCCCGACTTATATTTGTTGAGTGGTTGGTTAAGAAGAGGGTTCTTTTGCAAATGTTATAATAAGAATAATTTGTCTAAAGTAAAAGAATCCCCAGGTTATAAAGGATTCTTTTAGAAGGGTTAGAGAGCTGTTGTTACTTGTCTTATATTCATTTTACGTACAATAGCGAGAATATTCAATCTGATTTTATGTTTCTCAATATATTTCGTTCGTTTTTATATTATAATATAGTTAATTCTTTTTATTTATGTATATCTAGCTATATCTCTTTCTGAGGTGAATCCTTTTACTAAGGATTCCTTTTTTATTGCTTCATATATTAATATAATTTAAATAAATTTTGAAATGTAGTAAATTAATAATGAAATACTGGGGTTCATGATAGTCTATACAGCAACTGTTGAAATCGCTTGCTTATAAAGGAATTGTTGTTTTCCATTGCTGGAGATCAACACTGAAAATTTATCCACTGCAATAATGATTCCAGGTATTCTAACTCCGTTGATTAGAAAAATATTTACTACTCTTTTTTCTTCAATTAATTTTTTATAAAAATTGTCTTGTGAATACATTATTAGCATCCTCATCTCTATAAATAGTCTAATCTTTTTAAATTCTTTTTATGAATGTAATGGTGTAATTATAACATTTTTATGGAGATTCTTATAAAATATAAAAGCCCTCACAATGAAGTGAAGACCTTTGTTTATTTATCATCCGCCAGTATGGCCGTGAGCATATTGTACGATTTTATCCTCGCTAAGAGCTTTCTGTGTATAAGTTCCATTGCTAGCGTTAAACATAAACGTGAATACGGCTGTTAATCCAATTAAGCTAGACATTACTTTTTTCATTTTAAAGCCTCCATTTCAAAGTTTTGTTCTTCTGCTTGATGGCTAAGATAAAAATAATCGCTTGCTTTTGAACGGTTATTTTCTTGGTGGAATAAAACTGCTAGTTTTTTAGCGTATTCCTGTACGTACTCATGTAGGTTTTCTCTTTCAAAATAAGAGATTCCTGTTTTAATTGTCTTCTCTAATTCGTCAGCAGAGACCTTTTGATTTAATTTTTCTAAAATTAAAAAGTGATGTTCGTATTCTTCATTCTTTAGCTCTTTACAAATCTCTAAGCCTTTCACTATAAGATTAGAAGTTTCTTTGGACTCACCGATTTTCATATGCTCCCTAGCTTTAATAAAAAATTGCTTTATAATCTTTAGGGAGTTCTTGTATTACTTCAGAGAGGTATCGTATTGCTAGTTCAGATAAATTTTGACCTGAATACATTAAACCTAAGTTATGGCGTACAAACGTGATATTCTTTTCTTCACCAGATTTTTTGAATGTATTAATAGCTGTAATGAAATGTTCTTCAGCTTCCTCAAATTGTTTTAAATGAGTACAAGCTAATCCGATTAAATTATCACATAATCCAATATTAGTTTCATATCCTGCATGCTTTTTAAAGATATCCTTTGCTTTGGTAGCTTCTTTGATTGCTGCAAGCGGTTTATAAATATGATAATGGAAAGTTGATAATTTAAAACGGAATTCAGCATGTTCAATTTCATCGGGAATGTGTTTTAAGAGTAATTCAGCTTGATTATAATGTTCTTTTGCACTTGTAAAATTACCTGTAATATTTGAATGAATAGCTTTAAAGAAGTGGTAGTAGTATTGTAAAAACTGATCTGCAGGTACATCCAATGAATCTACTTTATCAAAACTATCTTTTGCAATACTTAAACTATCAAGCATATATTGATGACGAAAGTCTAAAAGAGCATAGTATAAAAGTAGGTTTTGATCTTCTTCAATGTTGTGTATTTTTTGATCAATGTCAAGTTTTAATTTATGTGCCTTTCCTACATGTCTGGCACGTATCTCTATATACCAGTCATTTAACATTTTGGTAACTTGCTCATTCCCCTTTACTGAAACAATCATTATATATTCCCCCATCCTATAGAAGTATGCTAATGTTATATATTACCATTGTAGCAAAATCTCTTTTGTATTTAACTATTTAATATTTATTTTTCGATAAAATTCAGAAAAATATGTCAATTAAAGCGTCCTACTTATATTTAAATCATAATTCTCGCTTTAATAATTCACGCAAACGTGATATAGTTGAAGTGAGTCGGTTGTATCACGTTTGCGTGAAAGGAGAATGGAATAATATGAAAGCAGAACGAATTTTTGAGGGTACTAGTGCAGATGGTATATGGAACAAGGCTATATTTAAAGTAAAAGAAGGAATCTATTATTATATATCTGAGAATAGTACGATTGAGGTAACTGACCATGAGTATCTAAATGTAAAAGTGTTAGAAGAAGTCCAGCAGGGAGAGGATCATAATTTATTTGCGGTAAAAGGAGACGAAAGAGACATGCTGCAGCAGTTAGAGATGGATGGATTTAATTTTGAAGATGTAGAATGGGGAGAGCTTAATTTATTGGATAACGAAATTATGAGTAGTACGGATGCAATAGAAGAATGGGGAATTGAATCATCGACATTACGTAAAAGAATAAATGATTTCCCAAAAGGCTCAATCCGTAAAATTGGCACGACATATGCTGTGACTCGATTTGGAATGCGCTGTGTTTTTGGTTCGAAAAAGAAATAAGTAAAAATAAAATAGGGGAGGTAGCGTTCAATGAAGAATCACACAAGGAATTCTAAGGGGCAATTACTACAAACCAATAAGAAGAAATGGTCTCACCTAAAGCAAAAACAGCGTGAAATCATATCAAATTGGCTGAGAGAGGCTTATATAGAAAAGATTAAGGTTCATAACCGTAGATTGAAACCGAGAGAACATGAGGACGTTTTAGAAAGTGTTACGAGTAAAATCTATGATCGTGAAATTTGGATTCCGGATTACGAAGTCGAAAAGTATTACAAAGGAAAAATAAATAAATGGTATAACAAACATATTTCATTGGAAGAAAAAAATGAAAAGGAGGAGAAAATATGAAACATAGTATTGGAAATGTTAGTACTTCATATATAATCCGTCTAATTTTAAATGATTTAGACACATTTATTACAGCAGGAAAAAGGGAATTTAATTTCTGCTCAGAATCCGAAGTATCCTCTGTGGAGGATACTTCGGATTGGTTAGAGTGGTTTAATGATTATCCGCAAGGTATATCACCAGATGAATTAAAAGAAATTGAAAGGGAAATAGGAGAATTGATGGGGAGTATGTTTATATGGTCTCATCATACCGAAGAAAGATAAGCGTCGTACTAACATCTAATAAACCCAATTTTATTATAATACGAAATATTAATTTATGTTATTTAGAAAACGAAGAAATAAAAGGGGGAAAATAAAGTCAAGTTAGAGATTGATAAGTTTATTAGTGAAGTTTGAGATTCTTATATTGTATAAAAAATCATTATGAATGATATAAATTAACAACCCTTTTAGATTGTTAATTAAATTTCTTTTATTCATAGGACTATATTAGCGCCCAAATTACGTTGTTAACTTTTGAAAGGAAAGAATTTTTGGCTTTAATTAAGTTTGTAGTATAATTATACATATCATTATAATTATTTCAAGAGAACTGATAGACTTAAAATAATCATGAATAAAAAGTTATCGTTTTATTAAAAATCAAATTATTAAATTGATTTTTAATTTGGGTAATTCTAAAATTCAAGAAGATAATGGAGATAATGTTAATATGAAAGTTAAGAAAAAATATATTTTCAAAAAAAAATTTTGGTTATTCTTAGTTATTTGTGGATTAGTTCTTTTAGGAGTAAGTTACTGGTTTCTTTCTCCAGTCCCAAGAGTATATATAATCAATAAAGCATTTGAAAAAAATTTAGGAAATAATGTTCAACCTAATGACTATAAAAATAATTTAAAACAAGTAAAAATTGTTAAAGATATCAACTATAGTTCTGAATTTCCAAATGGTAGTTTAGATATTATTTCTCCTACTAAATCTATTAAAGAAAAACCTATTATTTTTTGGATGCATGGTGGTGGTTTTATAGGAGGAGATAAATCACAAATTACAACATATGGGGTAGAACTAGCTGCTCATGGTTATACTGTTGTGAGTATCAACTATGCTCTTGCGCCTAAGAAAAATTACCCCACTCCTTTGTTACAGTTGGGTGAAGCCTATGAATTTATAAAAAAACATAAAAATAAATATGACTTGGAGCTAAATAATGTGTATTTTGCAGGGGATTCTGCTGGAGCGCAAATATCTGCTCAATTTGTTACCATTCAAACCTCCCCGGAGTATGCAAAATTAATGGGAATTAAGGCTGTTGTAGAACCTTCTATATTAAAAGGTGTATTACTGTTTTGCGGCCCATATGATGTATCTTCAATAGCTAAAATGGAAACAACTAAAGAGATAGAGCATTTTTTGGAAACTATCGGTTGGGCTTACATGGGTAAAAGAGATTGGAAGAATACCCCTGATACGAAATTAGCTTCAATTTTAAACCATGTTACAGAAGATTACCCACCATCATTTATCACAGATGGAAATACGTTATCTTTTGAAAGTCAGGGAAAAGCATTAGTATCTAATTTAAGGAGTAAGAGAGTGCCAGTAGATAGCCTTTTTTTTAACAAGGAAGTTTTTGGTATTGTAACGCATGAATATCAATTTCAAATGAATACTCTACCAGCGGAAAAAGCTTTTCAAAAAGTTCTAGAATTTTTGAATAAATATAAATAATATAGTATCATACCAATTAATATAGATAACGGATTAAAATTATGTTAATAATTTCGTATTATATATCTGATCTTAAGTATAACAATTGCAATCAGATAAATATAACAAATTGTTACAAGACATGATATATTGTATGAAAAATATATTAATAATTAGCTAAGGAAAAATAGAAAAGAGGGCTTCAGTTTAGAAGTCCTCTTTGTTTTTCTGCTTCTAGATTTAATAGATTAAATATTAATATTTATGGACTTAACGCATGGTAGTTGTGGGATTAATTGATATTCAACGCTCTCTCAAAAGTTTGGGATATACTGTGAAAGCTTAAAGAACTATGACAATAGTAGCCAATGTTTCTAAAATAATAACTTTCTTAATTTATTTTTCTTTAAAATATCTATCTGCCAGTCTTATTTTATAGATTTTCAGATTATTAATAAAATAAACAGCGGAATCATCTTAAACTTAGTGAATGGGATTACGATTGTTGTCTTTGAAGAAGAAGGAAGCGTCATCATAAGGGATTAATAGATGATGGATACATTAGAAAGATAGAAAATCTCTAATTTCATATTTAATGAATCCTAATATATTTATATAATGTTTTCCACTTAAGGGTTATTATGTAAATAAAAAATTATTATTCTTAGAATTTCTACATACTTGATCTGACAATAATGAAATAAGGTCTACTCATTCATTTGGAGTAGACCTTATAATTATGTGTATCTTAGTAAATATCTTATAAGTATTTAAGTAATTGGATAATTTCCTTTTTAAATTCAGGGGTTGCTAGTTTTAATAAAGAAGGAACTTCTCTAAAGTGTCTTACAAGAGCTCTATTAATCTTAGTTGAGTAATCTTTTTTCTCCCCTGTGAGTATGTTTACAATGTCTTTTTTCAGTGAGGAACTCACTTTTCCCCATAAAACTTCTGATTCTTCTTTGTGTTTATCAATAAATATTTTTACGTGATTAATAAAGGAATCATCTTTATGCTGAATAGCATTCTGTAACTGTGTAATTGTCATGTTTTCCGCCTGAAGTGACGGATTCATAGTTACTTGATTCGTATTCTCAGCAGCATTTACACTCGTTGCGAAAACTCCAAGGCCACTACATCCAATCAAACTTGCCAACGCAATTCCTGTACATTGTTTTACAAATGATTTTGGTTTTCTTGCTTTCATAATAAATCTGCCTCCTATATTAATAGTTTGCCTTACAGGTAAATGTTACCATATAAAAGAATGGGGGGATAAACATAATTGTTACAATATAAATAAATATTGCGATTTTAAATTTTTGTAAAAATATTATTTTAATTGCTACATTATAAAATTGAAGGGCTGTAAATTAGGCTGAACCTGCAATAATTAGCAAGTTAATTTCTTCCGCTTTGGCTTGAAGACTTGTTAATAAATTAAATTAATATTTTAAAAAATTTCATATTCTAGTACCTTTTGATGATAAATAAGCATTATTCACAATGTGTTTTTTGGAAATTGAATTTAATTGTTATACTCTGTATTTTTTAATTATAGTCGAAATTGTAATAGGTAGGAGTAACACAGCCAAGGCATTATAATAAAAATTCAGTTTATCTTATATAGTATGTTAGTTATTGTAAGTTATAGGAGGGATGAGATTTTATTTATGTTTACTTGGTCTCATTAAGTTTCTTTATATAACATTGCTTTTTCCAGCGTAGGTGTATCCACGCTAGTGATATAAGTAGTATCAGTAAAGATAACATATCCTGTGAAGGGGATTTTTTCTTGATTCTCAATTGATGAGATAAAAGTAGAGTTTATTTAGATTCGCAAAAGCTAGTATGGAGCCAAAATCAAATCTACATTCTACTGCAAAAGTTGTAAGCATAACAAATCTTTCTAGTTTTCATTTGTTTATTCTTACATATTCATAGTTCTATTGGTATAGAGAAGGTCTATATTTAATAATTTTCTAACGTATATACTAAAATTATGTATAATGGGCGTAATATAATAAGTATTTATGTTTAACTTAATAAAGTAAAGTATTCAATTTTGCTATTACTATGTGATAATATGCCCTCCCAAAAATTTAAACAATCTGATATTTTATTAGTAAAGAGAATGATTTCTATTTTCTTTTTTATGTAAATAAGGCATTTTCACATAAAGGAAATGCCTTATTTATACTTACATTCTAAATGGAGATTATTAAATAGAACGAGATTTGTTTAGTATATAAGATATAAAAATAAGTCATTAAGTTGTGAATATCTATAATACAAAAAGCTTTGGTTTTTCTTTACGGAAAATACCCATTAAACCACTAATTAATAGTAAAGTACCCGGTAATAGGTAGAAGAGAGAGATACATATAAAACCTCCAATGGCGGCTGTGGTCATTAGAATTCCACCAATCTTAGCCTTGAATTTAACAATTACACAACCAATAATTCCAATAGCAGATATAAAAATGGAACCTAAATTAAATCCAAACAGTCCATTTATACTCTCCGTTTTTAGAGTGGAACTCATATTATCAATAAATAAAGCAAAAACTGAAAACAAGATGCCAAAGGTTCCACCGAGAAGTCCTAATATAAATTCTGTTGTTCTCTTCAAAATAAACGCTCCTTAAAAAGTAATTTTATGTTTAGAGTGATAAAGAAATTTTATATTAGTTGATAAAAAGCTAAGCTAGCCTCTTTCTAAAATTTTATTGAGATATCTGTTCGGAATAATATCAAATACTTCGGTAAGAATTTGATGATACTCTTCTTCGGTTATAGCTTGT